>NZ_JAPJQF010000001.1:94169-138900 GCF_030825285.1 Anaerotruncus massiliensis (ex Togo et al. 2026) | reverse complement strand
TATTTTTTTTTGTGGTCGTTTTATATATTATATTTATTCTTTTTTTTTTTTTTTATACCTCTGTGTAATGGGTTGGTTTTTTTAATTTTTGAAAAAACTTGCAAAACGTGGGGGGCCCTATCGTCGGGCCCCCGACTTTCATAAGTCCGTTATTTCTTCTTGAGCAGCCCGACAAAGGCGCTGAGCAGGAGGGTGAGCGCGGCGAGATTCGCATGGCGTTCGCCGCCGCGGCCGGTATTGGGGCCCTGCTTGGTGGGGAGCGCGGACAGAGGCACTTCCTCATCTTCAATCGTCAGGAGGCCTTCGGGGACGGTTTCGTCCTTAGGCTTGAGGATCGGGGTGGAGGGGGTATCGGGGCGGTCGCTGCCGCTGCTTCCGCCGCCGCCGGGATTGCTGCTTCCGCCGGTCTTCACATAGTGGAAGATGACGGTATAGACGTTGCTCGGGTCGTACTGGAAGGTGTTGCCGCTGACTTCCACGTCGTTTGCGGATACGGCAATCGCATTGTCCGACAGAAGCGCCGGGAACGCCGCGGAGCGGAGCGCCGCGTCCTTCTCGATCAGCTCGCTGCCGAGCTTGTGCTTGAGCTCGGAACGCGCGTCGCGGTAGGACTGGATATTCGATTCGAGCGATTCGATCTGCTCCTCAAGGGCCGGTTTTTCGTTGCCCTTGCTGTCGCTGTCACGATGGTCATCGGAACCCTGCTGAGTATCGGAACCCTGCTGATCGTCGGAGCCCTGCTGATCATTGGAGCCCTGCTGGGCGTCGGAGCCCTGCTGATCATCGGAGCCCTGCTGGGCGTCGGAACCCTGCTGATCGTCGGAACCCTGCTGATCGTCGGAACCCTGCTGGTCATCGGAACCCTGCTGGTCATCGGAACCCTGCTGGTCATCGGAGCCCTGCTGATCGTCGGAACCCTGCTGGTCATCGGAGCCCTGCTGATCGTCAGAGCCCTGCTGATCGTCGGAGCCCTGCTGATCGTCGGAGCCCTGCTGAGCATCGGAACCCTGTTGGTTTTCATCGGACGCGTCGTCCTTGTCTTCTTCCTGATGCGCCAGCTTTTTCAGCTTGGCGTTGAGTTCGTCGATCTGTCCGGCGAGATCGCGGTAGTCGTCCAGATCGGCGTCGATCTCGTCGATGCTGGCGTAAACGCCGTCCTTGACCAGCGCGGCCTTGAGCGCGTCGACCTCCTGCTGGAGGGAGGCGGCGGGAGCTTCCTCCGAAATGGCCTCCGCGGACATCAGGCTGACCGTGTCGGCGGCTTCCTTGGGCTCGGAGGAGACGGAGAAGCTGTCAAAGCGGTAGCCGCCGAAGCTCTTGATCGCGTCGGACAGATCCACCGGGCCGGCGACTGACGGGGCGTCCATATAGTGGGTTTCGTTGATCTGCCCGTCGGCGGAGGCGTAGAGGAGTGTGATCCGGTCGACTTCGGGTTTGGGCGGGTCAACGCTCTTTTCAGTCCACTTGGCGTGGAGCGTGAGATTTTCGGTGACGGTATCGGAGCCAAAGTTCCATGCTTCGGCGAAAGTGCCGTCATCCTTGTACCAACCGGAGAAGTCGCAGTTTTCTTTGGACGGGTCGGCGGGCCTGTCGATCGTGCTGCCCGGGACGATGCCGGTGATGGAAGCCACATCGGAGCCGCCGTTGCTGTCAAAGGCGACGGTGAAGGTCGTGGCGGCTTTCGGGGTGGCGGTGTAATAGGCGTTTAAAACAGTATCGCCGACGATTTGATAACGCGGGGATTCCATCTTTTCGCCATTCTGTTGGAAATGACCCGAGCCCTTCGTTTGGGTCCAAATGATGAATTGATAATCGAAGTTTTCTGTGTCGAAGGCTGTCTTATTGGCGCTGAGATTAAAGACTGCCCGATCTGTATAGTCTTTTGTGTCAGTTTTTTCAATTTCTTCGTTCACATAGGTGTTGACTGTTAAACTGACCGTTGCGGGGGTGACGGGCTTTCGTTCCGCATGATAGTTTGCGCGGATGGCGGTAGCGGCGTTTCCGGTCTTGAAAGAGGTACTCTCGCTGCCGGCGTTGGTAAAGGTGCCGTTTCCGATTTTTATGCTCCATCCCTGGAAGGTATATGTGTACTCGTCGGTATTGAATTTGGTTTTATCCGGGGCAATTTGAACGGTGGTCCCGACGGCATAAGCATCGCTGCCCGTACCCTCGCCAACTTTTACGTTGTCGACGAGTGTTTCGACGGTCAGTTGATACTTCTGGGCCTGTTTCCATACTGCGTAAAGCGTCCGGGACGTTCCGTTGCTCAGGGAGTAGGAGCCACCGGGCTGATATTGAGCGGTCGTGCTCCCCGAGGAAGTCGACCAGCCCTGAAACTCATACCCGCTACGGGTGGGGCGGTTACCGCTGAGCGTAATGGAGGACGCCGTCGTGCTTCCGGACTGGGGGTTGGGAGAAGGCATGTTGGAAACCGTATCATTGCAGTTCT
Source organism: Anaerotruncus massiliensis (ex Togo et al. 2026) (assembly GCF_030825285.1). Taxonomy (NCBI): domain Bacteria; kingdom Bacillati; phylum Bacillota; class Clostridia; order Eubacteriales; family Oscillospiraceae; genus Anaerotruncus; species Anaerotruncus massiliensis (ex Togo et al. 2026). The sequence goes on along the minus strand of NZ_JAPJQF010000001.1, from coordinate 136,451 downwards.
GATTATAGGTAATAGTATACGATGTTGTAGTCCTCTCAAAAACATAATATAGGGTTTCTCCACTGAACGTGATATTCGTAGTTTTCCCAGGCCTCCATACAGAGGCGGGTACATCAAGATTCTTATCCATTGAGTATTTATTTACACCCTTAAATTTCCAACCGGATGCAGGTTGAAAACCTAGTTGAGAATAGCTTTTGATAGTCCAAGTCCAATTCATCGTAGTACTTGACGAGACTGTTTCAGAGGTACGGACGATGCCGTTGCTGGTTGCATACCTGGCACTATCTCCGTACGTATAACCAGTAGTTAAATTGGGGTCATGCACTGCAAATACAATATTTACTGTGCAGGACGCCGCCAGAGCGCTCACCGGAACGAGCGTCAGTACGAGCAGAGCCGCGATGAGGGCCGCCAAGAGCTTCTTCGTGTTACTCATCTTCCTTTTCCTCCTGCTTCTGCGCCGGGACTGTACCGGCGTCCGAATCATTCCAAGCCGCGACCGCTTTCTCGTCCGGGCCCCGCGAATCCAGCGCGCTGTCCATGAGCTGAATGAGTTCCAGCGTGCTTCTAAACCGCTGGGTCTTTTTCTTGTCGAGCCACTGGATACTGCCCTGCCAGGTGGCGTTCTGACGGAACTGCACCTGGATGAGGAACGAAGCGGGGTCCATCGGTTTTCCCGCCGGATCGCTCATCTTTGTCCACACCCTTCCTGTTATTTCCGTGGAGTTCGGCTTTTTTAACAGAACCCCAGCATTTGCCATTGGTAACAACCAAAATATAGCATTTGGTAATCACACGCCAGTCACAAAACAATATTTTATCTAGTTTGTGACAGAAATTTTATATTTTTCCCAAGAAAATCAATGATTTTTAGCTTTTTGGCGGGAACGAAAAATGTGGATCAGTCACACAATATATCCAATTAATTGGGAAATTGACCTTTGTGTAACGGGATCTCTTTTCCGCCGCGCCATTGTCTGCGCGGGGGAACTATGGTATACTGTTACGGGATTTTGCAGTTCGGTACGGAAGGGGAAGGGCCTTGGACTACAACGAGCTATTGCACGTCTCGGCGGACGTGGGCAGCGAGCTGCTCGAGAGCGGCGCGGAGACCTACCGCGTGGAGGAATCGGTCTACCGGCTGGTGAGCGCCTACGGTGCGCGGGAGGCGAACGTCTTCGCGGTGCCGACCTGCATCATCGTGTCGATCACGCTTGGGGACGGCAGCACGGTCAGCAAGACCCGCCGTATCTACGCGCGCGGCACCAACCTCGACCGCATCGACCTTTTGAACGCCCTCTGCCGGCGCATCTGCCGAGGGGAGGTCCCGCTGGAGGAGGCGTACGGCGAGCTGGAGGCAATCCGCCGCCTGGGCGGCTCCCCGCCCGCGCGGCGGTGCGCAGGGTATGTGCTGATCGCGTTTTCCTTCGCCCTCTTTTTCGGGGGGACGCTCGCGGACGCGGGCTGCGCGGCCGTCATTGGGCTGGCGATGTTCTTTGTCGTATTCGCGCTGGAACGCTGGAAGGCCAACGCCGTCTTCGTCAACATCATCGCAAGCGGCGTCACAATGATGCTCGCGGTGGCCGCCGTGGGGCTGGGACTGGGACAGAACATCGACAAGATGGTCATCGGCGCGCTCATGAACCTCGTCCCGGGCGTCGCGATCACCAACGCGATGCGGGACATCATGGCGGGGGATTACCTTGCCGGACAGGCCCGCCTCACCGAGGCGCTGCTCACTGCCGCGGCAATGGCGCTCGGCGCGGGCGCCGCGCTCGCCGTCGCGCGGATGCTGTAGGGAGGGGATCTGATGGAACTGTTATTGCCCTGCCTCTACTCCTTTATGGGGTGCGTCGGCTACTGCCTGGTCTTCAACATCCGCATGCGCAAGCGGATGCTGCTGCTCGCGTCGCTCGGCGGCGCGGTTGGCTGGTGCGTCTACCTGCTCTGCGGCTGGCTCCAGAACGACATCACCCAGTCGTTCGCCGCAATCCTCGCGGTCGCTGCCTATTCCGAGATCATGGCGCGCCTCCAGAAATCCCCCGCCACCGTCTACCTCATCGTGGGCCTCATCCCGCTGGTGCCGGGCGGCGGCATCTACTACACGATGGAATACTGCATCAACGGCGATATGATGAACTTCATGAACACCGGCATCCACACGCTGGGCATCGCGGGCGCGCTGGCGATCGGCATCCTGCTCGTTTCCGCCTGCGTGCGGATCCTCAACAACATCCAGCGCCGGAAGCGCCGGGAGACTGCATAATAAAAAGAAGGACGCGGCCATGGCCGCGTCCTTCCTTTTTCCGCTTGTCCGGCGGATATCCGGGCAAAGTTCAATGGATCATTCTGTATTCCACCGGATGAACCGGTATTCCCGCAGCAGCTCGATAAACCGCACGAGGCGCGGGTAGAGCGGCGCGGCCTCCTCCCCGAACCGCGCTTCCAGCAGCGCGCCGATCTCCCCGACCGGGCGGGCGCCGTCGATTTGGAGCCATACGAAGCTGCCCTGCTGGTCGAGGTCGATCCTGCTTGCCGCGGGCCGTCCGAAGCACCGCTGCGCCACACGGTTGAAAAATCCCCGGTGCGCGGCCGTCAGCGTGACGAGTCCCGGCTCCCGCTCCCGCCAGGGAAGCCCGGGGTCGCGCAGCGGAATGAATTCGAGGTAGTTGCGGGACCGGCGCTCACGCCGCGTCATGGCGGTTGCGGAGGGCCGCGCCCAGCAGGGAGAGGATGAGCAGGCCGAAGGCCGCGAGGGAGAGCAGGGCCGCCCAGCCGCCGAGCCCGGAGGTCAGGCGGGAGAGGTCGATGGCGCTGCCCAGGCTGACCGCCTCGCCGGCGGCGTCTTTGCCGACCGGGATGATGGCGAAGACGGCCAGCAGGATGCCGATGAGCCCCTCGCCCGCGATCATGCCGGAGGTGTAGAGGACGCCGCGCTCAACCGTGTCCTTGCGCGCCTCTTCGGAGCGGCACCGGCGCTTTTCAAACCACAGGCGGACGAGGCCGCCCGTCATGATCGGGACGGAGAGGTGGATGGGCAGGTAGATGCCCACCGCGAAGGGGAGCACGGGGATGCGCAGGATCTCGGCGGCGACGCCGATGCCTGCGCCCGCGAAAACGAGGGTCCAGGGGAGGTTGCCCTCCATGACCCCTTCGACGACCATCTTCATGAGCATCGCCTGGGGGGCGGGCAGCTCGGTGGAGCCGTAGCCCCAGGCCATGTCGAGCAGGTAGAGCACGCCGCCGATCGCGAGCGCGGCGGCGGCCACGCCCACCAACTCGCCGAGCTGCTGCTTGCGCGGGGTTGCGCCGAGAATATAGCCGGTCTTGAGGTCCTGTGAGGTGTCGCCAGCGATCGCGGCGATGATGCAGATGACCGACCCGATGGCGATCGCGCCCATCATGCCGCCCTGCCCGGCGCTGCCGGTGGATTTGAGGAGCATCGTGCAGAAGAGCAGCGTCGCGATCGCCATGCCGGAGACGGGGTTGTTGCTCGAGCCGACAAGCCCCACCAGCCGGGAGGAGACGGTCGCGAAGAAGAACCCGAACACCGCGATGCACACCGCGCCGAGCAGCGTGACGGGGATGGGCGGGAAGAGCCAGATAAAGACGATGGTGATGAGCACGAGCGCGCCGATGACCCCCATCGGCAGGTCGCGGTCGGTGCGCAGGCCGGTGCCCTTTTCGCCGCCGTAGCCCTTGACCGCCTGCCCGAAGGTGCGCACGATGAGAGGCAGGGACTTGACAAGGCTGAGGATGCCGCCCGCGGCGACCGCTCCCGCGCCGATATATTTGATATAGCTGTTCCAGATGTCGGTGGACGCCATCTTGGAGATCGGCTTGAGGCCGGGGAAGAGCAGGACGTCCCCGCCGAAGAGGGCAATGAGGGGCATGAGCACCAGCCAGCTCACAACGCCGCCCGCCATCATATAGGAGGCGATGCGCGGCCCGCAGATGTAGCCGACGCCGAGCAGCGCGGGCAGCACGTCGACCCCGACGCCCGCGCCGCGGTAGCTGCCGATCTCATAGTGCACCTCGCTGGGGAAGAGCTTGAGCCCGTCCGCGATGAACTTGTAGAGCGCGGCCAGGCCCAGCCCCGCGAAGACGGTGCCCGCCTTGGAGCCGCCCTGTTCGCCCGCGAGCAGGACCTCGGCGCAGGCGGTGCCCTCGGGATAGGGGAGCACGCCGTGTTCCCGGACGATGAGCGCCTTGCGCAGCGGCACCATGAAGAGCACGCCTAGCACGCCGCCGCACAGCGCGATCATTGAAATTTCCACGAGGGAGGGCGCGCTGCCGCCCCACTCCTTCATCCACATGAACATGGCGGGCAGAGTAAAAATCGCGCCGGCGGCGACTGATTCGCCCGCCGAGCCGATCGTCTGGACCATGTTATTTTCGAGGATGGAGTCCCGCCGCAGCAGCACGCGGATGATCCCCATCGAGATGACCGCCGCGGGGATCGAGGCGGACACGGTCATGCCGACGCGCAGCCCGAGATAGGCGTTCGCGCCGCCGAAGAGCACCGCCAGCAGGCAGCCGAGCAGCAGCGAGACGACGGTGAATTCGGGCGCGACCCGGTCGGCGGGTACAAAGGGTTTGAAATCCGGTTTTTCTTCCATGAAAAAACCCCTTCCTGATTGGATACGCCCCCGCGAAAACGCAGGGGGGAACGGGGCCGTCCGCCCCGCCGTATACAGTCAGGAAGGGGAGACAGCCCTACAGCGCCTCGATCGCGTTGGCGAGGATCTGGTAGTTCTTCCAGATCGACTCGAGCGCCCAGTTTTCATTGGTCTTGTGGTAGGTGACCTCCTCGCCGGGGAAGAGCGCGCCGAACGCCACCGCGTTTTTGAAGGCGCGCGCGTAGGTGCCGCCGCCCGTCGAGGCGGGCGGGTCGTCCCGGCCGGTGCACTCTTTGTAAACCGCCTGCAGGGTGGCCACGAGGGGGGAGTCCTTTTCCACGTAGAGGGGAGGCTGGAAGAACTCGTTCTCCACCGAGAAGCCGAACGGCGCGACGGCCTTTGCGAGCGCCTCCACCACCTGCGCGTCGGTGAAGGTCACCGGCACGCGGATGTCGCATTTGAGCTCGGCGGAGCGGGCGTCCACCTTGGCGATCGAGGGATTCACCGTTAGTCTGCCCGAAGGCTCGTCGGAAAATGCGACGCCGAATTTTTCGGGCCCCGCGTTTTCCATAAGACGGAGGAAGGGATGGTCGATCCCCTTGGCGCGCAGCTCGTCGCAGAGCTTCACAAGCGCGTTGACACCGAGATGGGGGGCCATCGCGTGGGACGCCTTTCCCGCCGCCTCGTAACGGACGCCGCCGGCCTCCGCTTCCGCGTGGGCGGGCACGACGTTGTAGGCGTTCGGACAGGAGATCGAAAGGGGCTGAACGCCCTCGTCGAGCGCGCGGTAAATGCGCACATGCAGGATGCCCTTTTCCGCATAGGTGACGGGATACTCGGAGTCGGGGGTGAAGGCGCAGTCGGGGGCCTCCTCGGTTTTGCGGTAGCGGGCCATGCACCGCCAGTCGCCCGCCTCCTCGTCGCCGCCGAGGATGAGGCGCACCCGCTTGCCGGGCGTGAGGCCGCTGTCCGCGACCGCCTTCATCGCGTAGAGGGCGGTCATGGCAGGGCCCTTGTCGTCGCAGGCGCCGCGCCCGTAGAGGCGGCCGTCGATCACGGTGCCGTCGAAGGGGGGCGCGAGCCAGCCGTCCTCCTCGACGGGGACGGTGTCCACGTGGGCGATGATGCCGACGAGCCGGCTGCCCTCGCCCATCTCGATCCAGCCGCAGTAGCCGTCGAGGTTTTTGGTGCGGAAGCCGAACTTCCGGCCGAGCGCCAGCATGTATTCGAGCGCGTCGTATACGCCCTTGCCGAGCGGCGCTTCGTCGGTGACGGGGCCGCAGCCGCCGTTGACGCTCTTGATCTGTAAGAGCCCCCGCAGATCGGCGAGGAACTGTTTTTCATTCAGAGGATAATGTTTCATGTCCAGGCTCCTTTTGTTGGGATATTGTTAGGGTTGCCGTACTTTCCTAGAATATCACAAACCGTTCCGCATTTCCAGCCGCTTGCGCCAAAAGGCCCTTTTGCGGTAAAATACCCGTAGCAAGGATAGAGGGGGAAACGCGATGGTGCGTCCTGCAAAACCGGACGAGCTCGGCAGGATTCTGGAGATTTACGCGGCGGCCCGGCGGTATATGGCGGAAAACGGCAACCCGGCGCAGTGGGGGAGCTCCTATCCGCGTCGGGAGCTGCTCGAGGAGGATCTCAGGCGCGGGCAGCTTTACGTCGTCACGGAGGGCGATAAGATCCACGGCGCGTTCGTGCTGGCGACCGGGGAGGAGCCGACCTATGCGGAGATGGAAAACGGGGCGTGGGAGCATGACGGGCCCTACGGCACGATCCACCGGGTCGCCGGCGACGGCACGGGAAAGGGCGTCTTCGCCCAGTGCGTGGCGTATTGCCGGGGGCGGATGGAGTGCCTGCGGATCGACACCCATGAAAGGAACGGCACGATGCGGCATCTGATCGAAAAGCACGGCTTCGCGCGGCGCGGCGTCATCCATGTGGAGGACGGCAGCCCGCGGATCGCGTATGAGTTTAACGGGGCTTCGGGAGAAAACGGGTAAATTTGGCGTGTTGACTTTTGGACCAGCGTGGGGTAAAATAGGAAGAGAACGTATGTTCGATGGAGGATCACCCACATGGACCTGATGGAAAAACTGGAAATTCTTTCAGACGCCGCCAAGTACGACGCGGCCTGCACCTCGTCGGGCGTCGACCGCAAGGGGGAGAAGGGCGGCATCGGAAGCTGCGTAAAGGCGGGCATCTGCCACAGCTTCGCCTCCGACGGCCGGTGCATCTCACTTTTAAAGGTGCTGATGACCAACTCCTGCGTCTACGACTGCAAATACTGCGTCAACCGCCGCTCGAACGACGTGCGCCGCACGGCGTTCACTCCGCGCGAGCTGGCCGAACTGACGATCCAGTTCTACCGCCGCAACTATATCGAGGGGCTCTTCCTCTCGTCGGGCATCCTCAAAAACCCCGATTACACCTGCGAGCGGATGATCCAGGCGCTGGAGATCCTGCGGGGCGAATACCGCTTCGGCGGCTACATCCACGCCAAGGCAATCCCCGGTGCGGACGACCGGCTGATCGCGCGGCTCGGGCTGCTGGCCGACCGTATGAGCGTCAACATCGAGCTGCCGAGCCAGCAGAGCCTGGGGCGGCTCGCGCCCGACAAGTCGAAGGCCGACATTCTGCGCCCGATGGGGCTCATCCAGACGGGCATCGCGGAGAACTCCTCCGACCTCGTGCGCTACCGCCACGCGCCCAAATTCGCGCCCGCGGGCCAGAGCACCCAGATGATCATCGGCGCGACGCCCGACAGCGACTTCCAGATCCTGCGGCTGACCCAGGGGCTCTACAGGAAATACGGGCTCAAGCGGGTGTTTTTCTCGGCGTACATGCCGGTGCAGGAGGACGCGCTGCTGCCCTCCCTCGACACCCGGCCGCCGCTTTTGCGGGAGCACCGGCTTTACCAGGCGGACTGGCTGCTGCGCTTCTACGGCTTCGACGCCTCCGAGCTGCTCGACGAGGGGCACCAGAGCTTCAACCCGCTCGTCGACCCCAAGTGCAACTGGGCGATCAACCACATGGACCAGTTCCCCGTCGAGGTGAACCGCGCCCCCTATGAGATGCTGCTGCGGGTGCCGGGCGTCGGCGTCAAGAGCGCCCAGCGGATCGTGGCCGCGCGGCGGACAAGCACGCTCACCTTCGAAGGGCTCAAGCGCATCGGCGTGGTGCTGAAAAGGGCGCAGTATTTCCTGCTCTGCTCGGGGAAGATGGCGGAGGGTCTCGTCGTCACCCCCGACGCGGTGCTGCGCGCGCTCATCTCCGAGCGGGACTACGAGCGGGCGCGGCTGCCGGAGGAGGCGCCCGAGCAGCTTTCGCTCTTTGACCGCAATCCAAGCAGGGAGGACGTGGTGCAGTGCCTGACCGGACAGATCTAGTCTACCTCTGTGAGGAGAGCCTGGAAGGGACGCTCTGCTGCGTCTACGAGAGCTACACCCGCCGGGAGGTCCCTTTCGACATCCTGCCGGAGGGCACACCCACCCTCTACCCGTCGCGCCCGGTCGTCTCCGACGAGGCCCACGCGGCGCGGGTGTGGCGTTCGCTTCTGAAGCTCGACCCGGAGGCCGCCGCCTGGGTGCGCGACGGCTGGTGCTCCTGCCTGGAGGGCCGGGAATACCGCGCCTACCGGTTTATCCGCGCCCTCTACGCCCACGGCCCGCGTATCATGGGCAATCTCGCGGACCCCGACGTGGGGGAGTTTTTCAAGCTCGTTCGGTTCCAGCGCAATGAGGCGCACCTTATGAAGGAGTTTTTGCGGTTCGCCGACTACGGGGGCGCGCTCGTCTCGGTCATCGAGCCGAAGGCGCTCATCCTCGAGAGCCTCGCGCCCCACTTCATCGGCCGCTTCCCCGAGGAGCAGTTCATGATCTTCGACAAGACGCACGGATTCGCTCTCTTCTACCGCCCCTACGAGTGGGTGGTGCGCCCGGTGAGCGAGCTGGCGCTGCCCGTCGCGGACGCACAGGAGCGGAACTTCCGCGCCCTCTGGCGGCGGTATTACGACCGCATCGGCATCGAGGGGCGCTACAACCCCAAGTGCCGGATGACCCACATGTACAAGCGGTTCTGGAAGAACATGCTCGAGATGGACCGCGAGACGGGCGTCCTGCGCGCCGACGAGCGCGCCCCGCTGGACGGCCCGTCCGGACCACCGCTGCGGCTTGAATAGGTGATGGAAGAGGCCCCGCCGGGTTCCCGGCGGGGCCTCTTCTCTATGGGTTGATTCCGGCATAGCCGGTCCGTTCAATCAGCTCCTGCCCCTCGGGGGAGAGGATCCATTCGAGCAGCGCGTCGATCTGCTCGGTGCTCTGGGTGGTGGCGGCGTAGAATTCGCTCGTCAGCGGGTAGCGGCCCGCCCGGATGTTCTCCACCGTGGGCGCGACGCCGTCCACCGCGAGCAGCTTGATGCCCTTGTTGCCGACCAGCTGGTCGGCATAGTAGCGGAAGGAGAAGCCGATCGCGTTCTTGTGGTTGCGGTAGTCGGAGGTCCGCTCGATGATCCCGGACATGAGGTCCTCGACCTGCTCGGTGGGCGGCGTCATCAGGGGCGCGTCCCCCATGAAGCGGACGAGCGCGCTCTGGCTTCCGCTGCCCTGGTTGCGCTGGAAAGCGAGGATCGGCTCGTCGCGTCCGCCGACCTCCTTCCAGTTGGTGATCCCGCCGGAATAGATGCCCCTGATCTCCTCCGAGGTGAGGCTTTCGACGGGGTTATTGCGGTTGACGAAAAAGACGAACCCCTCCCGGCCGATCGGCGTGAAGCGCAGTTCCCGGCCTTCCGCGCGGGCCTCCCCGATCTGTTCCTCCGACGGGTACGCGCCGAACATCACGTCCACCTCGCCTTTGGCGAGCAGAGCGTAGCCGCCGATCGTGTTGTGGAACTGGAAGGGGCCGTCCGCCGAGCCGAGCGGGAGAATGTCGGGCGGATAGACCGCGCCCACAAAGGCGGAATAGACCGGGAACAGGGCGGTCGCGCCGTCCACCACCGGGAGCGGCTCGCCGAGCCGCAGGCTTGCCGGGCCGTCCAGCCGCGCGACCTTGGAATCCTGCGCGAAGGGCAGGTAATCGGCCGTGTCGAAGGGCGCGCCGTCTTCGACCGTCAGGTAGCGGTCGTAGGCGTTGTGTGCGAATTGGACGCCCAGGCAGACGGCGGAAAGCAGGACGACCCCCGCGAAAACGATCCCCACATTCCGCCGGGCCCTGCCCGGACGCAGCAGAATCAGCAGGATGCAGAATACGGCCGCGGCGATCGGCAGCAGGGCGAAGAGGACGGAATAACCGGTGGCCAGGGTCAGCAGGAAAAGATAGAGCGCGGCGATCGGGGCCGCGAACACGAGCAGCAGGATGGCCGCCGTCTGCAAGACGGCGGATGGTTTTCGACCGGAATCGTTCACAGGAGGGCCCCCATTCACAGGTTTCTTGGAACGACTCCATATTACCAGAAAAACGGACGGGCGGCAAGCCGGGAGACGCGGGTGAAAAATCAGGAACGCTCCCACATCGAGGAGAATAGGCTAATAGGGGGCAATCCACAAAGCCCCCGAAATTCAGATAGATTTGGAGAAGAAACCATGAACCAAGATATGATCCCTTTAAACCGCGTGCCGGAAGGGCGCGTCGCACGGGTCATCGACCTGTTTACCACCGGAAATATGCGGCGGAGGCTGCAGGACATCGGACTGATTGAGGGGACCGACGTCGAGTGCCTGCAAAAGAGCCCCGCCGGGGACCCGGTCGCCTATTACATTCGCGGGGCGGTCATCGCGCTGCGCTCGGAGGATTCCCAAAACATACTGGTGCGCTGTAACTAAAACGACGACATAGGGGGAGATTTCAGTGGGCTTAACATCCGGTTCCACGGGAAAACGTGCGGTCGACAGCGGCTTTGTCATCGAAAGGGGCGCGGGCGAACGGGTCATCGCGCTGGCGGGCAACCCGAATGTCGGAAAAAGCACGGTTTTTAACGAGCTGACCGGGCTCAACCAGCATACCGGCAACTGGCCGGGCAAAACGGTCACGAACGCGCAGGGGCGCTATACCCACAAAGGCCGCGAGTACATCATGGTGGACATCCCGGGTACTTATTCGCTGATGGCGCATTCGGTGGAGGAGGAGGTCGCGCGGGACTTCATCTGCTTCGGGGACCCCGACGCGGTGGTGGTCGTGTGTGACGCGACCTGCCTCGAACGCAACATGAACCTCGTCCTCCAGACGCTGGAGATCACCGACCGCGTCGTCGTCTGCGTGAACCTGATGGACGAGGCGCGGAAAAAACACATCGAAATCGACTTTGGAAAGCTCTCGGAGAACCTCGGCGTACCGGTTGTGGGCGCGAGCGCGCGCAGCCGGGAGGGACTCGACGAGCTGATGGACGCCGTGGGACGTGTGGTGGAGAGCGACCGCTACGAGCCGGTCCGCTTGCGGTATCCGCAGGCGGTGGAGGACGCGCTCGCGCTGCTCGCGCCCGCTGTGGAACCGCTCTGCACGGGCGGGATCCCCGCCCGCTGGATCTCCCTCAAGCTGCTCGCGGACGATACCCAGCTGATCGAAGCGCTGGGAAGCTATCAGAGATGCAACCTCCTCGCCAACGACGGCGTCGCGTCCGCGCTTCAGCGGGCGCGCGCTCTGCTGGCGGGGCAGGGGTTCTCCATTGAAAAGCTGCGGGACATCATCGTTTCCTCCATTGTCCTCCACGCCGAGGAGACCTGTTCGGACGTCGTGACATTCCGCAGGGAGGGCTACAACGACCGCGACCGCCGACTTGACCGTATCCTCACCAGCCGTGCCACCGGCATCCCGGTGATGCTCCTGATGCTCGCCGTCGTCTTCTGGCTGACGATCACCGGCGCGAACTATCCCTCCCAGCTGCTGGCGGACGCCCTCTTCTGGGTGCAGGACCGCCTGACGGAATTCTTCGTCTGGATGGGCGCGCCCCTCTGGGTGAACAGCCTGCTGGTCGAAGGGGTTTACAGGGTGCTTGCATGGGTCGTTTCCGTCATGCTGCCCCCGATGGCGATCTTCTTCCCGCTCTTTACTCTCCTGGAGGACTCCGGCTACCTGCCGCGCATCGCCTTCAACCTCGACCGCGGCTTCAAACGCTGCCACGCGTGCGGCAAGCAGGCCCTGACCATGTGCATGGGTTTCGGATGCAACGCGGCGGGGATCACCGGCTGCCGCATCATCGATTCGCCGCGGGAACGCCTGATCGCGATTATCACGAATAATTTTGTTCCCTGCAACGGGCGGTTCCCGACCCTTATCGCAATCATCACGATGTTTTTCGTCGGGGGCGCGATGGGCGCGTTTTCCTCCGTCGTCTCGACCCTGATCCTCACCGCGGTCATTGTGCTCGGCGTGCTGATGACCTTTGCGGTGTCGGCGCTCCTCTCCCGCACGATCCTCAAGGGGGTGCCGTCCTCCTTTACCCTCGAGCTGCCGCCCTACCGCCGTCCGCAGATCGGCAAGGTGATCGTCCGCTCGATCTTCGACCGGACCCTCTTCGTGCTCGGGCGCGCGATCGCCGTCGCGGCGCCGGCGGGGCTCGTCATCTGGGTGATGGCCAACGTCACCGTCGGGGATATGAGCCTGCTGGCCCACTGCGCGGGCTTCCTCGATCCCTTCGCGCGGCTGCTCGGGCTGGACGGTGTGATCCTCATGGCGTTCATCCTCGGGTTCCCGGCCAACGAGATCGTCGTGCCGATCATCATCATGGCCTATCTCGCGACGGGGAGCATCCTCGATTTCGACAATCTCGCACAGCTCAAGACGCTGCTCGTCGACAACGGCTGGACCTGGCTGACGGCAGTGTGCACAATGCTCTTTTCGCTGATGCACTGGCCCTGCTCGACGACCTGCCTGACCATCCGCAGGGAGACGCAGAGCTGGAAGTGGACGGCGGTCTCCTTCCTCGTGCCGACGGTGATCGGCATGATCGTCTGCTTCCTCGTCGCGGGCGCGGCCCGGCTGTTCGGGCTGGCATGACAAAAAAGCGTCCCGCATTCAAGCGGGACGCTTTTTCACAGGTCCTTGACGAAGCCGCGCAGGACCTCGCAGGAGGCATGAAATTTTTCTTCCTCGGCGCCGGTGAGGGGGAGGCGGACGATTTCCTGGACCCCGCCGCGCCCGATGACCGCGGGCACCCCGCAGAAGACGCCGTATTCCCCATACTCCCCCTCGAGCAGGGTGGAGACGGGGATGATGCGGTTTTCGTCGTGCAGGATGCACTTGATGATGCCCGCGGCGGTGGCGGCGATGCCGTAGTAGGTCGTACCCTTGCGCTTGAGGATTTCCCAGCCCGCCTGGACGGTGTCGTGGACGAGCCGGTCGAGGTCGACCCCCTCGAAGCGGTCGGGATTGTCCCGCAGGACCTCGGCAAAGGTCTTGCCGCCCACGGTGACGCGCGACCAGGGGACCATCTGGCTGTCGCCGTGCTCGCCGAGCGCGAAGGCGTGGACGCTGCGCGGGTCGACGCCGACCAGCCCGCCGAGGAGCGCCTTGAGGCGGGCGGAGTCGAGCGCGGTGCCGGTGCCGATCACCTGGCTTTTGGGGAGGCCGGAGAGCTTCCAGACGTCCTGCGCGATGAGGTCCACCGGGTTGGAGACGATGAGGAAGATGCCTGAGAAGCCCGCCTCCATGACCGGCCCGACGATCGAGCGGACGATCTCCTTCGAGAGGCCGAGGGTGTCGAGCCGGGTCTGGCCCTCGCGGGGCGGCGGCCCGGCGGTGATGACGACGATGTCCGCGTCGCCGCAGCCGGCGTACCCGCCGGCCGTCACCCGGATGTTGCGGCCAAGGTAGTCGATGCCGTCCCGCAGGTCCATCATCTCCCCGTGGGCGCGTTCGGCGTCGCGGTCGACGAGCAGGATTTCGTCGCAGAGCCCCTGCGTCAAAAGGCTGAACGCGGTGGAGGAGCCGACGAGTCCCGCCCCGATGATGGCGACCTTGCTGATATGCTGTTTCATGGGATCACCTCGAGAGAATCATTTCTCCCTAGTATGCCCCAATCAGTCGAGCAGATGCTTGGAGCGCCAGTTTCCGCTGCGCCAGCGCAGGAAGGAGACGAGCCCGCGGAAGCACTCGTCGCAGGTCATGGCGATCCAGATGCCGGGCAGCCCGAGCCCGAGGACGACGCCGAGCAGGTAGCCGCCGCCGACCGCGACCGTCCAGACGGTGGTGACGTTGAGGCAGATGGGGAAGCGGATGTCGCCCGCCGTCTGAAGGGCGCGGAATAGGACGATGTTGGCCGCGCGGCCGAGCTCGAGCAGGATTTCGATGCCCATGATCGTGCGGCACATGGAGAGCACCTGCGGGTCGCTCGTAAAGAGCCCGAAGAGCGGCTCGCAGAGCAGGAAGAGCAGCAGCGAGATTACAAAGGAGACGAGCATCGCGGCGCGCAGCGTCGCGTTGACGCGGCGGTCGGTCTCCTCGACTTTCCGCGCGCCCATCAGGTAGCCGACGATGATCTGGGTGGCCTGCGCGATCGCGGACCCGTAGATGTAGGAGAGCATCGCAAACATGTTGGAGTAGGCGCGCGCCGTGATGACGTAGATGGGCAGGGAGTTGCACATCGTCTGGATGACGATCTGGGTCAGGTTGTAGGAGATTGACTCGCCGCCCGAGGGGATGCCGATCTTGAGCAGGCGCTTCAGATGGTCGACGGGGAAGGGCCGCAGGTTCCGGAAGTCGACGGGGGTGCGGATCGTGCGCTTAAAGAGCCAGATGACGATGACGACGCCGACCAGGCGGGACAGGTCGCTCGAGATGGCGGCGCCCGCGACGCCGAGCATGGGGATCGGCCCCATACCGCCGATGAGGACAAAGTTGCCGGCGATGTTCAAAAGGTTGATGACGATCGAGATGAACATCGTCTGCTTGGTGAGGCCGTGCGCGCGGAAGAAGGCGACGAAGGTCAGGTGGATGGCCTGCAGGGGCATGCCGACGCCGATGATGCGCAGGTAGGCGCCCGCCTCGGGCATCAGTTCCGCCGGGACCCCCATCAGCCCGTAGATCTGCGTGGAAAAAAAGGTGAGGGCGACGAAGATGACAAGCGAGAGCGTGACGTTGACCACGAGCGAAACAGTGTAGGTCTGGGCGACCCGCTCGGTGCTGCCCGCGCCGATGTACTGGGTGATCAGGATGGTCGCCGCCATGCAGATGACCGAAAAGGAGATGAGGAGCAGATTGGTGATGACGTTGGCGTTGCCGATCGCTGCGACGGCGGTGGGGGAGGTGCGGGCCACCATCATCTGGTCGACGTTGCTGACGAGCATCTGGAGGACCAGTTCGACGAAGATCGGCCAGGTAAGTTGGAAGAGGTACCCGCGCGAATTGACATTTTGATCCATAAGCGTCCCCTGTTCACATCATAATAACGGAGTCATTATAGTACCTGCACGAAAAAAGTCAATGGATTTTCAGCACATCGCACAAATAAAGCGGACAGCACAAAAATGCTGTCCGCTGTAAGCCCGTGGTTCGTTATTTTGACATGAGGTCACAGATGGCGTTGGAGAAGGCGACGGGGTCGTCGATCGACATCCCCTCGATGAGCAGCGCCTGCGAATAGAGCAGGGAGGCGTACTGTTTCAGCCGGTCGCGGCCGCCCTCGTCCGCGTAGAGCTTCCGCATTGCCGCGAAGACGGGGTGGGAGGCGTTGACTTCCAGCACCCGCTCCGCCTTGGGCTTCTGCTCGCCGGGCATCGCGCTGAGCACCTTCTCCATCTCGAGCGAAACCATGCCGTCGCTCGAGAGGCAGACGGGGTGGGATTTGAGCCGGCTGGAGAGGCGCACCTCCTTGACCTTCCCGTCAAGGGCGTCCCGCAGAAAACCGAGCAGGTCCTTGTTCTCCTCGTTCTGCTTTTTGATCTCTTCCTTTTCCTCCTCGGTCTCCAAACCGAGGTCCTTGTCGGCGACCGACTTGAATTCCTTGTCCTCGTACTTGAAAAGCATCCGGAGCGCGAACTCGTCGACGTCGTCGGTGAGGTAGAGGATTTCGTAGCCCTGATCGCGGAGCAGCTCGGTCTGGGGCAGCAGGCCGATCTTTTCCACCGTTTCGCCGCAGGCGTAGTAGATGTATTTCTGCGACTCCTTCATGCGGCCGACGTACTCCGACAGGGTGACGAGCTTTTCTTCGCTCGACGAATGGAAGAGCAGCAAATCCTGCAAGAGGTCCTTCTTGGCGCCGTAATCGTTGTAGACGCCGAACTTGAGCTGGAGGCCGAAGTTCTTCCAGAATTTCTCGTATTTTTCCCGGTCGTTTTTGAGCATCGAGAGCAGCTCGGAATGGATCTTCTTTTCGAGCCGCCCGGCGATCACCTTGAGCTGGCGGTCGTGCTGGAGCATCTCACGGGAGATGTTGAGGGAGAGGTCCTGCGAGTCGACGAGGCCCTTTACAAAGCTGAAGCAGTCGGGCAGCAGGTCGGCGCACCTGTCCATGATGAGCACGCCCGAGGCGTAGAGCTGGAGCCCCTTCTCGTAGTCGCGGGAGTAGTAGTTGAAGGGGGCGCGGGCGGGGATGAAGAGCAGGGCGTTGTAGGTCGCCGCGCCCTCGGTGGAGCTGTGGATGACGAGCGCCGGGTCCTCGAAGTCGAAGTATTTCTCCTTATAGAAATTGTTGTAGTCCTCATCCTTCAGCTCCGACTTGTTCTTCTTCCAGATGGGCACCATGCTGTTGAGGGTCTCGTGCTCGGTGTAGTCCTCGTATTCGGGCTTGTCCTCGGGGCAGCCCTCCTTGAGACGGCGGGCGGGCATGTCCATGCGGATGGGGTAGCGGATGTAATCGGAGTACCGTTTCACAAGCGCGGAGACGCGGTGCGGGTCGAGAAATTCGTCGTAGTTCTCCTCCCCCTCGTTCTCCTTGAGGGTCAGCACGATCTTTGTGCCGTGGCCGTCCATTTCGCAGGGCTCGATCGTGTAGCCCTCGACGCCGCGGCTCTCCCATTTCCACGCCTCGTCCGAGCCATAGGGACGGCTGTAGACGGTGACGCGGGAGGCGACCATGAACGCCGAATAGAACCCGACGCCGAACTGGCCGATGATGTCAATGTCCTCCTTGTGCTCGCCGTCCTCCTCCTGCTTGAAGGCGAGGGAGCCCGACTTGGCGATCGTGCCGAGGTTGCTTTCGAGCTCGTCCTTCGTCATGCCGCAGCCGTTGTCCGTGATCGTAAGGGTGCGGGCGTCCTTGTCGAGGGCCAACTCGATCGAGAAGTCGTCCCTCGAAAGCCCGGTGAGATTCTCCGAAAGGGAGTGGTAGTAGAGCTTGTCGATCGCGTCGGAGGCGTTGGAGATCAGTTCGCGTAAAAAGATCTCCCGGTGGGTGTAGATCGAGTTGATCATCAATTCGAGCAGCCGTTTGCTCTCGGCCTTGAACTGCTTGGTGCGCATGAAACCAGACCTTTCTATCAGAATTTCATTAAAAACGAAAAGTTAGCACTCAATCTATTTGAGTGCTAACTATACTATAATATAAGTCGCAGGAAAAATCAAGTCTAAATTGTGAACATTTTCGGCAGTAAAACGCGCTCTTTCCGCCACTCATCTTATAGAAGGACAAAAAGGGGGGACCGGCATGGGCCGGATCAATCATCTGCTGAAGTTTGCCTGCATCGCGGCGGCGCTGACACTGCTTGCCGCTTCCCCGGCGCTGACCGCCCGGCCGCCCGAGCCGCTGGCTGAGACGGTCGAGATGCGCCTGCTGCCCGACGACCGCCCGATCCGCGTGACGGGCGACGGCCGGGTTCTCGAACTGCGCGCTCCCGCCGCCGGGCAGCTGCCCTCCCACGGCTTTGACGCGGAGCTGACGCCCGTCTACGACACGGCGGAGCCGGTCGACATCGCGCAGATGCCGGTGCGGGAAACGCCGGTTCCCTGCGCCTGCCCGTTTGACGGGGAAGCCGTGTGAAACGCCGGCCGGCATTGGCCGCGGCAGCGCTGACCGTCCGCCGCCCGGGAGCCCGGCTGATCGAATGAGGATAAAAAAGGACCGCCTTACGGCGGTCCTTTTTGTGGTTTAGGATTGGGTATAGGCCTGGCCCGTGTGCTCCTTGTAGTGGTGCGCTTCCTCGAGCATCATGTCCTTGACCTTCATCAGGCGGATCTGGGTGCTGCGTTCGTTCTCGTCGAGCTTCATCGTGATGTACTTGATGTTTTCCCGCAGTTCGGGGATCACGACGTGTTCGAGCGCGTTGACGCGGCGGCGGGTCTTCTCGATCTCGGCCGCCATCAGCTGGCAGGACTTCTCCACCTCGGCCAGCCGCAGCAGGTCGGGCAGGATGTCCGAGAGGGACTTGATCGCGCCGTCGAGGTCGGAGGAGGTGAAGGCGAAGCCGTAGGAATAGATGTTGTTTTCGTCGCCCGAGCGGGTCTTGTACTCGAAGACGGGAATCTCGACGCTCATGACGTTGCGCTCCGACGCCTCGAGGTAAACCTCCTGCATCGGGGCCATCATCGCCACGTTGAGCACCTCGTCGTCCATGCCCGCGCGCGCCAGCACGAAATTCTTGTTGGCGGCGGCGATGCCCGCCTCCACGGTTTCGCGCAGGGCCTTGTTTTCCCGCACCAGCTCGAGGAACTGACGCATCAGCTCGTCGCGCTTATCCTTGAGGAGCTTGTGGCCGCGCGTGGCGGTGACCAGTTTTTTCTTGAGTCTGGTCAGCTCCATGCGGGTCGGGTTCACCTGTGTTTTTGCCACGGTGCATCACCCCTCCTGCTGGCCGTAATACTGATCGAGGAACTTGTCGTCGATACGTTTCAGCTCGCTGCGCGGCAGGATGCGCAGCAGCTTCCAGCCGATGTCGAGGGTCTCCTCGATGTCGCGGTTGGCGTCGTAGCCCTGCGAGACGTACTCCTGCTCGAACGCCTCCGCGAACTTGGCGTAGAGCTTGTCGATGTCGGTCAGCGCGGCCTCGCCGAGGATGACCATCAGCTCCTTCGCGTCCTTGCCGCGGGAATAAGCGGCGAAGAGCTGGTTCATCGTGTTCGCGTGGTCGGCGCGGGTCTTGCCGACGCCGATGCCCTTGTCCTTCAGTCGGGAGAGGGAGGGCAGCACGTCGATCGGCGGGGTGACGCCCTTGCGGTAGAGCTCGCGCGACAGGATGATCTGTCCCTCGGTGATGTAGCCGGTGAGGTCGGGGATCGGGTGGGTCTTGTCGTCCTCGGGCATCGTCAGGATGGGGATCATCGTGATCGAGCCGGTCTTGCCCTTCTGGCGTCCGGCGCGCTCGTAGAGGGAGGCGAGGTCGGTGTACATGTAGCCGGGATAGCCGCGGCGTCCGGGGACCTCCTTGCGGGCGGCCGAAACCTCGCGCAGTGCGTCGGCGTAGTTGGTGATGTCGGTGAGGATGACCAGCACGTGCATGTTCTTCTCGAACGCGAGGTACTCGGCCGCGGTCAGCGCCATGCGCGGGGTCGCGATGCGCTCGACGGCGGGGTCGTTCGCGAGGTTGATGAAGAGCACGGCGCGGTCGAGCGCGCCCGTCTCGCGGAAGGACTCGATGAAGAAGTTGGACTCCTCGAAGGTGATGCCCATCGCGGCGAAGACGACCGCGAACTGCTCGTCGGTGCCGCGCACCTTCGCCTGGCGCGCGATCTGGGCGGCCAGTTGGGCGTGGGGCAGGCCGGACGCCGAGAAGATGGGCAGCTTCTGGCCGCGGACGAGGGTGTTGAGCCCGTCGATCGCGGAGATGCCCGTCTGGATAAACTCCTGCGGGTAGCTGCGGGCCGCCGGGTTCATCGGCAGGCCGTTGATGTCCATGCGCTTCTCGGGCAGGATCTCCGGACCGCCGTCGATCGGACGGCCGAGGCCGTCGAAGACGCGGGAGAGCATATCCTCCGAGACGCCCAGCTCCATGCTGCGCCCGAGGAAGCGGACGCGGGAGTTGGAGAGGTTGATGCCGGTCGAGGACTCGAAGAGCTGGACCAGCGCGTCGCTGCCGTTGATCTCCAGCACCTTGCAGCGGCGCTTTTCGCCGCTGGCAAGCTCGATCTCGCCCAGCTCGTTGAAGGTGACGCCCTCCACGCCGCGGACCAGCATCAGGGGGCCTGCGACCTCCTGTATGGTACGATATTCCTTCGGCATTAGAACTCCTCCTTCTGTTTGGCCGCGAGCTCGGCGATCTCACTGGCGAGCTCCCGCTGGATCGACTCGTACTCCGGTCCGATCTGGTCGGGCAGGATGTACTTGAAGCGGCCGATCTGCTCGCGCACCGGCAGGTTGACGAGGGAATCGACCGGGATGCCCTTGGAGAGGCCCTCGACCGCCGCGTCGTAATAGTCGAGCACGAGCTTCATCATCGTGAATTGCTTGGGCAGCGGGGTGTAGGTGTCGACGTCGTGGAAGGAGTTCTGGTGCAGGAAGTCCTCACGGATCGACCGCGCGGCCTCCAGCTTG
Organism: Anaerotruncus massiliensis (ex Togo et al. 2026); assembly: GCF_030825285.1. Lineage (NCBI taxonomy): Bacteria > Bacillati > Bacillota > Clostridia > Eubacteriales > Oscillospiraceae > Anaerotruncus > Anaerotruncus massiliensis (ex Togo et al. 2026). The sequence goes on along the minus strand of NZ_JAPJQF010000001.1, from coordinate 116,432 downwards.
ATGCGGTCGGGCGCGGACAGCGCGTCCATGCCGACGAGCTGGACGATCTCCTGCAGCTCCGATTCCTCCTGCAACAGCAGCATCATCCGCTGGCGCAGGGAGGACCACTCGGCCGCGACGTTCTCGTTGAACCATTTCTCGGTGGTATCAGTGTAAAGGGAATAGCTTGTCAGCCAGTTGATGGCGGGGAAGTGGCGCTGGTAGGCCAACTGGGCGTCGAGGCTCCAGAAGACCTTGACGATGCGCAGCGTCGCCTGCGAGACCGGCTCGGAGATGTCGCCGCCCGGAGGGGAAACGGCGCCGATTGCCGAAAGGGAGCCCTCGCGGCCCTCGGAACCGAGCGTGATGACGCGGCCGGCGCGCTCATAGAACTGCGCGAGGCGGCTGCCGAGGTAGGCGGGGTAGCCCTCCTCGCCGGGCATCTCCTCGAGTCGGCCGGACATCTCGCGCAGGGCTTCCGCCCAGCGGGAGGTCGAGTCGGCCATCAGCGCGACCGAGTAGCCCATGTCGCGGAAATATTCGGCGATCGTGATGCCGGTGTAGATTGACGCCTCGCGCGCCGCGACGGGCATATCCGACGTGTTCGCGATCAGCACGGTGCGCTCCATCAGGCTGCGGCCCGTTTTCGGGTCCTTCAGCTCGGGGAACTCGTTGAGCACGTCGGTCATCTCGTTGCCGCGCTCGCCGCAGCCGATGTAGACGACGATGTCCGCCTCTGCCCATTTCGCCAGCTGGTGCTGGATGACCGTCTTGCCCGAGCCGAACGGACCGGGGACGGCGGCCACGCCGCCCTTGGCGATGGGGAAGAGGGCATCGATGACGCGCTGGCCGGTGACCAGCGGCATGTCGGGGGAGAGTTTTTCCTTATAGGGGCGGCCGCGGCGGACCGGCCAGCGCTGCATCAGCGTCAGGGGCTGCTCGGTCCCGTTGGCCGTCTCGATGACGGCGACCGTCTCGGTGATGTTGTAGTCGCCCTCTTCTATCGATTTGATCGTGCCGACGACCCCCACGGGGACCATGATCCTGTGCAGGACGATCTCCGTCTCCTGCACGGTGCCGATCACGTCGCCCGCGACGATCGCGTCGCCCTGGCGGACGACGGGGGTGAAGTGCCATTTCTTCTCCCGGTCGAGGGAGGGGACTTCGACGCCGCGCGCGAGCGAGTTGCCGATCTTCGCGCGGATCTCCTCCAGCGGGCGCTGGATGCCGTCGTAGATATTCGAGATGAGGCCGGGGCCGAGCTCGACGCTCATCGGCACGCCGGTCGATTCCACCGGCTCGCCGGGGCCGAGGCCGGAGGTCTCCTCATAGACCTGGATCGACGCCTCGTCGCCGTGGATCTCGATGATCTCGCCGATGAGGCGCTGCCCGGAAACGCGCACCACGTCGAACATGTTGGCGTCGCGCATCCCCTCGGCGATGACCAGCGGGCCGGCCACCTTTTTGATCGTACCTTTGCTCATAGCTTGCTTTCACCTGCTCTATTCCGGTTTCGGAGGCCCCGCAGCGGCGGGGTCCGCGAAAGCCCTATTTTGCCGGCGGTCAGTTGCCGCCGAAGATGATGTCGGAGCCAACTGCCTGCTCCACCGATTTTTTCACGTTCCGGATGCCCATGCCGGTGTTCCCCGAGACGCCGGGGATGGGGATGATGGCGGGGAGGCGCTGGGCGCGGTAGCGGTCGATCTCCGTTTCGAGCTGGGCTGCGAGCGCCTCGGTGACGTAGACCACCGCGTAATCGCCCTCCGCGAGCCTGCGCAGCTGCTTTGCGGCCTCGACCGGGTCGGTGACCGGGAAGGTGTCCAGGCCGAGCGCCGCGAAACCGTAGATGCTGTCCCGGTCCCCCATGACTGCTGTCCTATACATACATCTCCCTGATCCTTTCCCGGATCGACGCCTCCGGCAAATCGTTGAGCTTGCCGGAGAGGATGATCCGCACGCACTTGATCTCGTTTTCCCGCCCGAGGATATAGGCGGCGAGCGGTCCGATGCCGAACGCCTGGAACTGCTGCGGGCGGATCGACTCGATGATCACGTTGTCGCACCACCGCTCGAACGCGGAGGGCGACTGCTCGAGCGCCGAGACGGCGGCCGCGTAGTCGGTCGTGGAGAGGTAGTCGCTGACCGCCTCGAGGCTGTCGGCGGCCGCGCGCGCGAGCTGGTAGACGTCGAGCGACCGGCAGGGCGCCAGCGCGCGGCGGATGAATTCGAGGGACTTGCCCGTCTTCTGGCAGCGCACGGCGGTCTTGATGTCCGCCGCCGCGACGGTGAGCTCGGCATATTTGGCGATCAGCTCACTGTCGCTCTCCCGCCCGGCGCGCTCGATCGCTTCGAGCGCGGCGCGGTCGATGACGATGTCGCAGAGCTGGCCGTCCCGGGTCTGGGAGAGGGCGGTATACGCCTCCTCGGCCGGGGCGCGCATCGCCTCGGGCAGCAGGCCGAATTCCTTCTGGCGCACGGCGTCGAGGATCGCGCGATAGTCGACCGTCCCATGTGAAATGAAGATGCCGAAGTCCTCTTCGCCGGTGCAGACCAGCTTGACCGCGGCCTTGAGATTGTGGTAGTCGTTGGCGTAGAGGAAGACGTCGAAGACCGACATGTCCTCCACCAGCTCCCCGATCAGGCTCCAGGTCTTCTCCCGCTCGGCCGCGAGCATGCGCTCAGCGCCGATTCCGGGCTCGCCGTCCCCCCAGCCGCGGTCGGCCAGCAGGCGCATGCACTCGTCGTAGCTTTTGGCCGCGAGCAGCTGTTCGATCGCCTGTGAGTTGAGGAGGGAGAGCTCCTTGGAGCGGATACGCGCAACGGCATAGGTATATAACGAATCGGACATTGCCTAACCTCCTTTGCGCGAATTAAGAGAAGAGCAGCTCCTGGACCCGGTCCTGCAAACGCTCGCGCGCCGCGTAAAAGAGCGCCTCGATCGAGCAGTTCTCCTCGATGCCGCCGTAGCTGAGCACGAAGCCGCCGTCGATGTCGCGGGTCTCCCGCGAGACGGTGAGCTTCCCGTTCGCGGATTTCGCGAGCGAGGTCTCGAAGCTGGCGGGCAGCCGCCCGAGGTCGGCGGGGGAGAAGAGCAGCTCGCCCTCCTGCGGGAGGGAAAACTTGCTGATCATCTTGAGGATCAGCGCGAAATAATCGGAATCGGGGAGCTTGTAGATCGACTGGCGGGCGCTTTCGATCGCTTCGCCGATGATCTCCTGCTTGGCGGCGAGCACCGCGCGGCGCTGCGCCAGTTCGGCGGCGGATCTCGCGGCGGCCAGATGGTTCTGCACGTCGGTTTTCGATTTGGCCAGGATCGCGCCGGACTGCGTCCGCGCGTCCTCCGCCGCCTTCGCGGCGAGCTGCCCGGCCTCCTCCTTCGCCTGTGCGGTGACCGCGTCCGCGGCCTGCTGCGCCTCGTCCCGAATCTGCTGTACAATTTTTTCTAGTCCGGTCATAGCAGAATTCTCCTTACTTTGAAAGTGCGGAACATTCCGCCGGGGATTACAGGCTCAGGCCGCCGACGCCGAAGATCGAGAGGATCGAAACGAGCAGGGCGAGGATCGCGTAGGTCTCGACCATCGCCGGGAAGATCATGGACTTACCGAACGTCTCGGGGCGTTTGCAGATCATGCTGATCGAGGCGACGGAGGCGCGCGCCTGACGGATCGCGGACCAGAGGCCGACGAACGCCATCGGCATGCAGGCGGCGAAATAGAGCAGGCCCTTGACGAGGGAGATGTTGGGGTCGCCGCCGAGGATGCCGATCTGGGTGAGGGTGATGAAGGCGATCAGCAGGCCGTAGATGCCCTGCGTACCGGGGAGAAGCTGAAGGATCAGGACTTTACCAAAGCGGTTGGGGTCTTCGGTGACCGCGCCAGCCGCGGCCTCGCCGGCCATGCCGACGCCGATCGCGGAACCGATCCCAGCCATCAAAGCGGCGAGGGCCGCACCAAGCAACGCAAAAGCAATTCCCAAAGAACTCATTTCAGATTTCCTCCTTAAATTTGTAATATTTCGTATGGGCGGCGAACGGCGTGAACGCACGGCCGCCCCCCTCATAGAACTTGCCGAAGAACTCGACAAACTGCAGGCGGTTGGTATGGACGTAGGCGCCCAGCAGGTTGATGCCGATGTTCAGCGTGTGCCCGATCAGGAATACGACGATGAACATGATCGCGCCGACGATGCCGCCGCCCGCCATGCTGCCCATCTTGTTGAAGACCTGCGCGATGACGCCGGTCGCGAGACCGAGCGCCAGCAGGCGGGAGTAGGAGAGGATGTCGCTGAGGTAGCCGGTGACGTTATAGGCGCTGTAAAGCCCCTGCGCCAGCCGCGCGAACGGGTTTTTGGAGTCCCGCCCGCCCGTCAGGATGATCCCGACGAGCCCTGCGAGCGCGCACCACGCCGCAACCGTCGCGGCGATCGGCGGAAGCTGGAAGGGGATGCCGAGCATCTCGGTGATCATCGGCATGGTCAGCAGATAGACGATGCCGCCGCCGACCAGCAGGTACCAGAACACGACGTCGCAGACCGCGTCGTAATATTTCCCCTCCCGCGCGTACTGGTAGAACTTGAGCCCCAGCCCGACGAAGAGGTGGATGATGCCGATGAGGAAGGAGAAGGTCAGCAGGCGGATGGGCTCGCTGACCGGCTCGAACCAGATGGGCCGCAGCGCCAGGTCGCTGTGGAAGAAGGTCGACGAGATGACCGCGACCGCGTCCCCGAAGAAGCTGCCGAACATGAATCCCCAGAAGGTGGTGGACAGCCCGCACCAGAAGAACATCTTGACCATCTTGCCGATGCCGGGCTCCATGTTCTTGTACTTGAGGATCACGACCGCGCAGGCGATCGTCATGACGAGGCCGTAGCCCGCGTCGGAAAGCATCATGCCGAAGAGGATGTAATAGAAGAAGGACATGATGGTCGTCGGGTCGATCTCGTGCCTGCCGGGGAGGCTGTAGCTCTCGACGACCGATTCGACCGGGGTGGAGAAAGGGTTGTTCTTGAGCACGACCGGCACGTCCTCGTCGGGGCCGGGAGCGGTGAGCTCGACGGCCACGTCGAATTTGGAGGAGAGCTCCTCGGAAAGCGGCCGGGCGTTCCGCGCGGTGACGTAGCCGGAGAGGATGAACGCCCGCCGCGACTGCATGAGCCGCCCGATAACGTCGTATTTTTCCGCCCGCAGCCGCAGGTAATCGGCCAGCAGCTTGAGGTCCGGGCGGTCGCCGCCGCGCGAGACAATCTCCGTCCGGGCGGCTTCGATCGCCTCGTTTGCCCGCGCGATCTCCGCTTCGAGCAGCTTTTTGCGCTCGGCGGGGCTCTCGGCGGGCGGGGAGGCGGGCCGGGTAAAGCCGATGGCGCGCAGCGCCTCGTCGACCGCGGCCGCCTCGGCGCGCGGGGCGACGATGAAGACGCAGGTCTGGTCCTGCGAATGGCTGACGAGATCGACGTTGACCGTCGCGTCGGGGGCCTGTCCGGCGATCCGGGAATAAACCTCGTCGAGGGAGAGGTCCTCGGGGAAGGAGCCGATAAACGCCGCCGTGGAGCGCGTCCCGGTGAACCGAAGCGGGACGTCGAGCCCGAGCCAGGGGACGAGCGCGTCGAGCTGGGTCTCGAGCTTGAGGATCTCCGCGCGGTTCTCCGCGATCTTTTTCGAGAGCGCGTTCAGGCGCAGCGCCTGTGCGAGCACGTCGTCGGCGCGTTCGCCGAACGCGGCGTACTCATCGGCGGTCAGCGGCCCGCGCCCCTCGAGCGAGGAAAGCAGGGAGGACTTGACGGGGGAATAGGCGTCGAGCACCTCCAGAGCCTGATTGACGGCGGAAAGGTCCTTCTCGAACTGAGACCGGACGGCGGAGGTGTCGGCTTTTTCAAAGACGCTGTCCTGCAGGGCCAGGTCGGAGATTTCGACGACGCCGCGCCGCTGCAGGGTTTCAAGAATGGATTTGCGGTCTTTTTTCAGCGCGCATATGCTGATGCGCTGCATCTGCAGCACCGCCATGAAACGGATGCCTCCTTTTTCATGAAATTGGGCAGGGGGATCAGATCAGCTCGGAGAGAATCAGGCGACGGACCTCGGCCCCCTTTGCATCCGCGCTGGCGCGCAGCGAAGCGATTTCCTTCTTGACGGATTCGAGCGCCTCGCTCTGCATGGCTTCGCCCTGTTGCTTTGCTTCGGCAAGCGCCGCGTCCGCCGCGGCTTTCGCCCCGGCGACCGCCTGGCCGACCGCTTCGGCGGCATCGGCTTTCGCGCGCGAGAGAATCTCCTCCCGTTGGCGTGCCGCCTCCTGTTCGATCTGTTCGGCTGCAAGCTCCGCTTCGCGGACAGCCCGAATGGTCTCCTGTTCCATAGTATCACCACCCACTTATCTGATTTTACTTGATCCGTGTATGGAAGGCCCCATGGCCGGGTAAACGTCGTTGGGATATCCTGTATAGTATACCGCCTTTTTTAGGAAGAATCAACAAAGCGCGGCCTGCTGGAGAAAAAATACGATAATTTTTTATTATCTTTCCACAAATTGGGCCGCTGGCACGCGATCGGGCATTTCCCAGCCCGTTGGCCACATTATTACAATAAAAAAGGAAAAAACATACTAATATTGTACTATATAAAGGCAACAGAATCAAGGTGTTATCGGAAGTAATTTTGTGAAAAATAATAATTTATTATTTTGCGGAAACACAATGGAAGAAAAAACCGTTTGGGGTTGAACGGGAAGGGAATCCGTAGTAAAATGGCGGTAGAAGGCGGCCCGCGTCAATCATAGCATGCCGCGCCGGGGCCGTAATTAGACAGATTTACCGGATTGTCGGAAAACGAGACGGTTTTCGCAATCTGTATGGACAGATCGGGGGAGACGGGATGATCAGAGGCCGACGCATAGGGTACCGGTGGCTGGCCGCCGTGCTGGCCCTGCTGTTCGTGTGCGCGGGGCCGCCCGCGTTCGCGGAGGATGCGGTTGAACCGGCCGTTTCTCCGACGGAAAAGACGCTGGAGGAGGGGAACAAGCTCGCGGATATCGCGTTCACTGCGAGGGACGGGAATGATACCGTGCGGGGTCGTTTTGCCTGGGCGCCCGAAGTCTCCTATGATCAATCTCTTACGCAAGCGGATTCCGGATCTTATACGGTCATCTTTACGCCGGAGCCTGCCGAGCAAAACGGGAAGGTTTATTCAGAAGCGCGGCAGGCGGTCGCCGTCACCGTTATGCCGAAGGAATCACCCGACCCCGCCTACGACACCGCGTCCGCGATTACCGACGCGGTCCGCGGCATCGCCGATCGGTCGGACGACGAGGTCCGCCGCATCGCCGAGGCGATGCGCGCGCTCAGCCGCCGCGAGCAGGACAGGCTCTCCCGGTCGACGCTCGAAAAGCTCGACGCGGAGTACTGCAAGCGCTTCGGGTACATCCATGAGACGACGGTCGACGTGCGCGACGACGGCGTTTCAAGCAACCGCATCCCGCGCGGTTCCCACGCCTACGGCGTGGCGGCCGCCACCGGGGGGAACCGCACGGTGAAGCTCTACCAGCAGAAGCCGTCGGGCAGCTCGGTGCTCCAGTTTGAACTGGAGGTGGACGGCGGCTCCGCCTCGCTGCCCGCGCCGATCGTCGTATACGTCGCGCTTCCCGGCAATATCAGCGGTTCCCGCGATTATTACCTGAAAAGCACGGACGGGGAGATCTCCGCGAGCGTTTCGCGCGATTATCTCGCCTTTGCGACCAGCACCCTCGGCCGGTTCCGCCTCTACCGGGAGCGCTCCTCCGGCCGGGACGACGATGACGATGATGACGACGACCGCTACCGCTATCGATCCCGGAACACCGGCCGGGATTACGTCGTCACCTCCTTTTGGGAGTCGGTGATCGACGCGGTCCACGACGCGAAGGAGGGCGACCGCCTGCGCGTCAACATCGGCGCCCGCACCGAGATCCCCGCCGACCTGCTGCGGGAACTGAAAGGCCGCCGTGTCATGCTGGTGCTGAGCCCCTCGCGCGGGGACAGCGTTACGATCCGGGGGGAGGAGGTCGTCTCCATCCCCGTTTCGCGCGACTACTACACGATGAACAACCTGCTTTCCCTCTATGAGCGGGGGGACCGCTTCGACGATCCGCCCGCCTCCGGTGAGGCGGCTCCCGCCGTTCCGGCGGCGCCCCCCGTGGCCCGGCCGCCGGCGGCTTACGTCCCGGCCGCGCCCGTCTACGCGCCTCCGGCCGCGTCTTCCGCCCCGGCGGGATCTGCCGTGAGCGTGCCCGAGCCCCCTGAGGAGGAGCCGCTTCCGGACGTGGAGGTCGCGGCGGAGGAGGACGACCCGCCCGCATCCTCCGAGGAGGAACCCGCCAAGCCGCAGGAGCCGACCGGCGGCGAGGAGAACCCCTTCGGGCTGGCGTTATTCGCGGCGGCCGCGGTGGCGGCGGCGGCCCTGCTCTCCTGCGTGCTGACGCTCGCCATCTGGGGAGCGCGGCGCAGGAGGGGAAGATAGGCGAAAACAGTTGACTTTCCGCAAGTTTGTGCTATATTGAAGACAGAGTCCGGGGTCCGGAATTTAGAATGACATCTTCACACCCTCACCCCCTATAGCATGGAGCGGTCCGCGCATCTGCGCGGGCCGCTCCGCTTTTTGTGTGAAAAAGTAAGAGAATTGTAAGAAAACTGTTGCAAAATCAGTAAGAACCGTCCGGTATGCTCTTTTTGTGTGAAATAGATGTTGACATTTTTTTAGCAATACTGTATTATTGTACCGTTATGTTAATACAATAGGCGGAAATAATTTCACATGTCTGAATCCAAACGGCGGGGAATGTCGTTTGTATCAACGGAGTTTCATGGTAGCCGGGCGGGCGTCCGGCGGAAAAAGATTCTTGAACGAAGGAGTTATGAGGAATGCTTGGGATAAAAAAGAAAAATCCGGAATCTGCCGCGGCGGGCGCGGAACAGGAGGCGCCGAATTCGACCGCCGGGGTGAATCAGGACATCGCACGCTTCACCAAGCGCAAATCCCATAAGAAGCGGATTGCCATCGCAGTGGTGGCGGTCGTGGTGGTCGGCGCGATCGGATGGAAGTTTCTGTTCGCGAGCGCGCCGGTGATGGCTCCGGTCATGTCCACCGCCTTGCAGAAGACCGAGCTGGTCAACAGCATCAGCCTGACCGGCACAGTGGAAAGCGCGGAGGCTTCCTATGTACATACGACCCTCAACAGCACGGTGAACACCGTTGCGGTAAAGGTCGGGGACCACGTGGAGGCGGGCGACCTGCTCGCCCAGCTCGACACCTCCGATCTCGAGCTGTCGATCGCGGAACAGCAGGCGGTCATCAGCAAGATTTCCCGCCAGAACCAGTACGCGATGGAAAACGCGCAGAAGAAGCTCGAGGATGCCAAGAGCGACATCTCCAACAACGTGGACGCGGAGCTGATCGCGGCGGAGAACGCCCTGCGCAGTGCGCAGCAGAACCTGAACGATGCGCGCCGCGACCTCAACGAGCACAAGGATGACCTCGATTATGCAGACGAGGTGATGAACAACCTCGAAAAGAAGCTCAACCGCGCACGGGACGCTTATCAGGACGCTGAAAAGGAATATAACATTGCAGTCCGTCCTGACAGCGGAAAGACGGAAGAAGAAATCAAGAAATTGCATGACATCCTTGACACCAAAGAAAAAGAGTACGAGGACCTGCTCTCGGAATGGAATAAGAACGATACCGAGTACGGCGGTTCTTTGAGCAGCTACAGCAAGGAGTACCGCTCCGCGCGTATCGCTTATGAGAACGCGCTCGCCAACAAAAACGCGATTGAAAACAGCGTCAACCGCAATCTCGACAACCTCGAAACCAGCATCAAGGGGCAGGAGATCGACGGCGACCTCACCTCCCAGCAGATCTCGCTCAAAAAGCTGCAAAAGGATCTCAGCGAGTCGACGGTTACCGCTCCGATCTCCGGCACGGTGACGGCGGTCTACGCCAAGGAGGGGGTCCCGGCGGCGGGGCTGCTCTTCGTGGTCGAGAACACCGACGACCTGGTCATCAAGACCGCACTCAAGGAGTACGACGTCGCGACGGTCCAGGAGGGGATGCCCACCGAGATCAAGTCGGACGCGACCGGCGAGGAGGTCTTCGAGGGGACGGTCGGGCGCATCTACCCGACGGCGGTCAAGGCGTCGGACGGCTCCACCAGGACGGACGGCGGCGTTGAGTTTGAGACGGAGGTCTCGATCAACGATCCGGCTTCCACCGGGCTGCGCGTCGGCATGAACGTCCGCCTCAACATCGTCACGCAGAAGAAGGAGAACGTCTGGGCTGTCCCGTTTGAGGCGGTGGGCACCGATGCGCAGGGCCAGAGCGTGGTCTATGTCGCCAAACCGAACGAGGAGGGCGCGATGATCGCGACCGCCGTTCCCGTGACCACCGGCATGGAGACCGACTTCTACCTCGAAATTTCTTCCGACGGCCTTGCGGACGGCGACCAGGTGCTCTCCGATGCGAGCACGGTCATTCCCGGCATGCCCGTCACGCTGGCGGCCGGCATGGGCGGCGCGGCTCCCGCGGGCGCCGTGATGGAGGGCTGAGCATGAGCGACGAAAAACTTGCCTGGAGCCCCATGCCGGACGGCAGCCTGATCATTGACATGCAGGGGATCTACAAGCGCTTTTACATCGGCCAGCCCAATGAGCTGGAAATCCTCAAGGGCATCGACCTGCAGGTCGGCCGCGGGGAATTCGTTTCGATCGTCGGCGCTTCCGGTTCCGGCAAGTCGACGCTGATGAACATCATCGGCGCGCTCGACCGGCCGACCGAAGGAAGCTACACCCTCGACGGGGTGCCGATGCGCGACGTGCCCGACAACATGCTTTCGGAGATCCGCAACTGCAAGATCGGGTTCGTCTTCCAGACCTTCAACCTCATCCCGCGCACCTCGGCGCTGCGCAACGTCGAGCTTCCGATGCTCTATTCGGGCATGGGCGCTTCGGCCCGCAGCCGCCGCGCGAAGGAACTGCTCGACATCGTCGGCATGGCGGACCGGATGAAGCACCAGCCCAGCGAGCTGTCGGGCGGACAGAAACAGCGCGTGGCCATCGCGCGCGCGATGGCCAACGATCCGGCGATCATCCTCGCGGACGAGCCGACCGGCGCGCTCGACACCCAGACGGGCCATATGGTCATGGACCTCTTTCACCGCCTGCACCGGGAGGAGGGGAAAACGATCGTGCTGATCACCCACAACCCCGAGCTTGCCGCCGAAACCGAACGGATCGTTACGATCAGCGACGGGCGGATCATCCGTACCGAGAAAGGGGGGATGCCGCGTGCAGCTGTTTGAAAACATTTCCCTGGCGGTCGCGGGCCTGCGCGCCAACAAGATGCGCGCGCTACTCACAATGCTCGGCATCATCATCGGCATCGGTTCGGTCATCACGATCGTTACCGTCGGCGACGCGATGACCAATTCGGTCACCGCCGTCTTCAACGACATGGGCGCGAATTCCTTTCAGCTCTTCCTGTCCGACAAACCGGATGAAAACGGGGCTTTAAATTATAACCGCAGCTATGAAGCGGAAGACTATTTGAATGACGACATCCTCAGCCTCTACACAGAACGGTTTGCCGACGAGATCGAAAACTGGGCCGTCACCGTCAACGCGGGCAACGGCCGGGCGCAGGTGGGCCGCCGCCAGACCGACGCATGGGTTTACGGCGTCAACGCCGATGCCCTGGGCATCCAGAACATCACCCCGATCGCCGGGCACGACCTCAACGACCGGGAGGTCAGCGGGGAAAAGTACGTGGCGGTGGTCTCCAAGGGCATGCTTGAGAAGCTGATGCCCGGCGTCTCCCCGCAGCAGGCGCTTGGGCAGGAAATTAAAGTGCGGCTCACCGCGGGGCTCTATACCTTCAACGTCGTGGGGGTCTATGACTACCAGATCTCCGGCATGATGGCGAGCATGGCGGGGGACACCAGCCGGCAGATGTTTATCCCCGTGGGGGTGGCCAAGCAGATCGCCAAGGACGGCGGCGCGGAGGCCAAGAACGTCGACGGCTACTATGTCGTGCAGGTCAAGGCGAAAGCGGGCGTGGACGTGCAGGACTTCGCGGACCGTTCCACGGAGTATATCAACCGCTCCTTCTACCGGGACAACAAATATGTGAAAATCGAGTCCCAGAACATGGACAGCATGATCGGCCAGATGACGGCCACCCTGGGCACGATGAAGATGGCGGTTTCGGTCATCGCGGCAATCTCCCTGCTGGTGGGCGGCATCGGCGTCATGAACATCATGCTCGTGTCGGTGACCGAGCGGACCCGCGAGATCGGCACCCGCAAGGCGCTCGGCGCCAAGAACAGCGCCATCCGCGTGCAGTTCATCGTCGAATCGATGATCATCTGCCTGATCGGCGGCGTCATCGGCGTTTTGCTCGGAACCACGCTCGGACGGCTCGGTTCGGTGGTGCTCGGCGCGCCGAGCTGGCCCTCGCCGGTCGTCGTGCTGGTGGCCGTCACCTTCTCGATGGCGATCGGCGTCTTCTTCGGATATTATCCCGCGAACAAGGCGGCGAAGCTCGACCCGATCGAGGCGCTGCGCTACGAATAAAACTTACCAAAAAGGACGGGCAAAAGCCCGTCCTTTTTGGAATTGCGCCGGTCGGACAACATGGTATAATAGAGATGTTCAGGCAACCCGATATTTTGGAAGGAGCTGTTTTTTTATGCCGTTGGTCACTACCACCGAAATGTTCAAGAAAGCCTATGAGGGCGGATACGCGGTCGGCGCGTTCAACGTCAACAACATGGAGATCGTCCAGGGGATCACCGAGGCCGCTTCCGAGCTGAAAGCGCCGGTCATCCTTCAGGTTTCAGCGGGTGCGCGCAAATACGCCAAGCACGCCTACCTGGTCAAGCTGGTCGAGGCCGCCGTGGTCGACTGCCCCGAAATCCCCATCGCGCTGCACCTCGATCACGGCGCGGATTTTGAGATCTGCAAATCCTGCATCGACGGCGGGTTCACCTCGGTCATGATCGACGGCAGCTCCCGCGCCTTCGAGGACAACATCGCCGAGACCCGCAAGGTCGTCGAATACGCCCACGCGCGCGGCGTCGTGGTCGAGGCCGAGCTGGGCAAGCTCGCCGGCATCGAGGACGCCGTCAACGTCGCGGCGGACGACGCGCAGTTCACCAACCCCGCCGAGGTCGAGGAGTTCGTCAGCAAGACGGGCGTCGACTCGCTGGCCATCGCCATCGGCACCAGCCACGGCGCTTTCAAGTTTAAACCCGGCCAGAAGCCGCAGCTGCGCTTCGACATCCTCGAAGAGGTCAGCCGCCGCCTGCCCGGCTTCCCGATCGTCCTGCACGGCGCTTCCTCCGTTCCGCAGGACCTCGTAAAGGTCATCAACCAGTTCGGCGGCGCGATGCCCGACGCGATCGGCATCCCCGAGGAGATGCTGCGCCAGGCGGCCACGATGGCGGTCTGCAAGATCAACATCGATTCGGACGTGCGCGTGGCGATGACCGCCGCCATCCGCAAGTACATGGCGGAGAACCCCAGCCACTTCGACCCGCGCCAGTACCTGACCCCGGCGCGCACCGCGGTCAAGGAGATGGTCTCCCACAAGATCACCGAAGTGCTCGGCTGCGCCGGAAAGGCGTAAGCGGTTTTCACCCGGAAAAGCCCGGCGGACGGCGTCCGCCGGGCTTTTTTGCGTCAGGGCGCGCCCGGCGCGCATAGGATGGGGCAGGAGGTGAGCGCATGGCTTCGTACTATTACGGTCCGCGCCCGGTCCAGACCCCGATGCGGCACCACGGGCGCAACTGGCCGACCAATATCAATACCCCCGGCGTGCACGCCTTTCAGAGGGGGCCGCGGAGCATCTTTGAGGAGCAGGAGTATTTCCGCACCGATCCATACGGCCGCCCGCTGCCCCGCTGAGGGAAAGGAAGCGGCGGGGCGCCCGCCCCGCCGCTTTGATCTATGGAAAGCCGGCGCTACCCTTCGGCCATCATCCGCTGGGCGAACCGGCGCATGTCCTCGATCGAGTGGATCTCGCCGGCATGCTCGTTGATCGCGAGCTTCACCTCCAGCGGGAGCGCGTCGAAATAGCCGGCCATCGTCACGTCCGCGCCGAACCCGAACGAAAAGAAGTTCGGATAATCCTGCATGAAAATCACCTCCGCAGATAGCTTGCGCGGAATTTGCGATTCCATGTGAGCAATTTCTGGATAGGAAAAAGGCCGGGCGCATGCCCGGCCTTTTTTGTCAGCTGTTATTTTTTTGAGGCGGTTTCGCGCTCTTCGCGCCGCTTGCCCTTTTCGCGGAGGTTGTCGTTGATGTCGATCATCCGCTGCACCGCGAGATCGAAGTCCTTGATCTCCTCGTACTGCTCGACGAGCGGGCTGGTGGCGAGATCGCTGTAGGTTTTCTCCTTTTCGCGGTAGACCAGCTTGAGCAGGACCGGCGTGACGATGGTCGTCACGACCACCATGATCACGACCGGGCCGAAGAAGTCCTGCTTCATCAGTCCGGAGGAGATCCCCTTGTTCGCGACGATGAGCGCGACCTCTCCGCGGGAGATCATGCCCACGCCGATGCGCCTGCACTCCTCATTGGAATAGCGGCAGAGCTTCGCGCCGAGCCCGCAGCCGACCACCTTGGAGACGATCGACCAGAGCACGAGCAGGACGGAGAAGAAAACGATCGCCGTGCTCATCTGCGGCAGGACCACCTTGGTGCCGATGCTTGCGAAGAAGATGGGGGAGAGCAGCATGTAGGATACCGTCTCAAAGCGGGTGGCGACATAGGTGACCTTGGTGGTGTTGGAGATGATGAGCCCGGCGATGTAGGCGCCGGTGATGTCCGCCACGCCGAAAAACCGTTCGGCCGCAAAGGCGTAGAGCAGGCAGAAGGCGAAGGAGATCACCGCGTAGCGGCGCTTGTCGTCGTGCCCGGTCATCCATTTTTCGATCAGCTTGTGCAGCAGGACGCCGACGGCGAGGCTCAGCGCGAAGAACGCGACGATCTTGACGAGCACGGCCACGATGTTGACGCTCGGGTCGGAGACGCTCGTGATAAGGGTCAGCGCGATGATGCCGAGGATGTCGTCGATGAGAGCCGCGCCGAGGATCGCGTTGCCGGAACGGGTGGAGAGCTTGCCCATCTCCTTGAGCGTTTCCACGGTGATGCTCACGGAGGTCGCCGTCAGGATGACGCCGATGAAGAGGTTCTGCAAAAAATTTTCGCCGCCGCGGTTGAAGAACCAGGAAAGCAGGAATCCGCCGGCGAGCGGGACGAGCACGCCGCACAGCGCGATGACGAAGGAGGCGCGCCCCGACCGCTTGAGCTCGGCGATGTCGGTTTCAAGCCCGGCGGTGAACATCAGGACGATGACGCCGATCTCGGCGCACTGGTCCAGGAAGGCGGTTTCATGCAGGACGCCGAGCATGGCGGGGCCGAGCACCAGCCCCGCGAGCAGGGCGCCGACCACCTGCGGCATGGCGATCCGCTTGGTCAGGATGCCGAGCAGCTTGGTGCTCAGCAGGATGATTGCCACGCTGAATAAAAAATTGTAGGATTCCACGGGAATCCCCTCCCTTCCACAAGAGCCCTCCCGGGCGATTTTTAAAAAACATCACCCAGTATAGTCCTTGCGGAGGCAATTTGCAACATGAAATCTGGTCAAGAAATGTATAACATCGCGGATGAATTTGGCTAATTTGTCGATGAATTGCGGAAGCCCTCTTTTCATCGCGCGCCGGATATGTTATAGTGTGATAAGAAAAATATGGAAGGGAAGAAAAGGCTGAATGAAACCCTCAAAGGTCTATTATACCAATCTGCACACCACGCTTGAGGAGAACCTGCTGCAAAAGCTCCGCAGGCTCGTCAAGGCCGCGGGGATCGATTCGATCGATTTCAAGAACAAATACACGGCGATCAAGATCCACTTCGGGGAGCCGGGCAACCTCGCGTTCCTGCGCCCGAACTTCTCCAAGGTGATCGCGGACATCGTCAGGGAAAACGGCGGCAAGCCGTTTTTGACCGACTGCAACACCCTATATGTCGGGCGGCGCAAGAACGCGCTCGACCACATCGAGGCGGCCTATGAAAACGGCTACACCCCCTTTTCGACCGGTTGCCAGATTTTGATCGGGGACGGGCTCAAGGGCACCGACGAGCAGATCGTCCCGATCGACGGGGAATATGTGAAGGAGGCGAAGATCGGCCGCGCGGTGATGGACGCGGACATCGTCATCAGCCTCACCCACTTCAAGGCGCACGAGTGCACCGGAATCGGCGGCGCGATCAAAAACCTCGGCATGGGCTGCGGTTCCCGCGCGGGCAAGATGGAAATGCACTCGGCGGGCAAGCCGTTCGTCGACCGGAGCCTCTGCGTCAGCTGCGGCATGTGCTTTAAGAACTGCGCGCACGGCGCGATCTCCTTCCCCGGAAAAAAGGCGCAGATCGACCACGACAAGTGCGTCGGCTGCGGGCGCTGCATCGGCGTCTGCCCGGCCGACGCGGTGCAGGCCGCGCAGGACGAGGCGTTCGACATCCTCAACAGGAAGATGTCCGAGTACGCTTGGGCGGTCGTCAAGGACCGTCCGGGCTTCCACGTCAGCCTGGTGCTCGACGTGTCCCCCTTCTGCGACTGCCACCCTGAAAACGACGTGCCGATCGTGCCCGATGTGGGCATCTTCGCCTCCTTCGACCCGGTGGCGCTCGACACCGCCTGCGCCGACGCGGTCAACGGGCAGCCGGTCCTTCCCGACAGCCTGCTTGCCAGGCGGGGCGCGGAAGAAAAGGACCACTTCCATGCGCTGCACCCCGACACCAACTGGCGGGTCGGCATCGAGCAGGCCGTCAAAATGGGGATGGGAAGCGCGGAATACGAGCTGGTCGAGATCGAATAACAGGAAAAAGCCTCCCGCATACTGCGGGAGGCTTTTATTGTTTCGTGAAGCCGGGGAGGCCGCCGTCACTGGGCGCGGTAGCCGCGCTTGAGAAGCAGCTGGCGGATTTTCTCGTGCGGGTCGATGATTGCGCTGACCGACATGTCGTGGTTGATCGCGGCGATGAAGTAGGCGATATACTTGGAGACGTCGACCTCGTGGAACCACTCGCGCGAGAGCAGCTCGGGGGAACGGTAGGTGAGGTTGGTGCCGAACACGCCGGAGAGGAGCCCCTCCTCGTAGGCCCGGTCGAACTCGTCGAGGCCGTTGGTAAAGATCGCGTAGGTGGCGTAGGCGAAGATGCGGGAAGCGTTGCGCTTTTTCAGCTCGCGCGCGACCTCGAGCATCGACTCGCCCGACGAGATGATGTCGTCCGCAATGAAGACGTCCTTGCCCTCGAGGGAGTTGCCGAGATACTCGTGCGCCACGATGGGGTTGCGGCCGTTGACGACGCGGGCGTAGTCGCGGCGCTTGTAGAACATGCCCAGGTCGATGCCGAGCACGGAGGCGTAGTACATGTTGCGGCTCATCGCGCCCTCATCGGGGCTGACGACCATCAGGTGCTCACGGTCGAGCCGGATGTCCGGGATGCTGCGCAGCAGGCATTTGAGGACCTGGTAGGAGGGGGAGACGTTGTCGAAGCCCATGAGGGGGACCGCGTTCTGCACGCGCGGGTCGTGCGCGTCGAAGGTGACGATGTTGGAGACGCCCATGTTCTGGAGCTCCTGGAGCGCCACGGCGCAGTCGAGCGACTCCCGGTAGTTGCGGCGGTGCTGGCGGCTGCCGTAGAGCATCGGCATGATGACCGTGATGCGGTGCGCCTTGCCGCTGGCGGCCTGGATCAGCCGCTTCAGGTCCTGAAAATGGTCGTCGGGGGACATGGAGTTCTGGTGTCCGAAGATGTTATAGCTGCAGCTGTAGTTGCCGACGTCCACGATGAAGAAGAGGTCGTCCCCGCGGATGGTCGACTTGATAAGGCCCTTGCCGTCGCCGGAGGAAAAACGGGGACATTCGCTTTCGACGATGTAGCTTTCCTTGTAAAGGGGGCTGCCCTCCGCCCATTTCACGAGGTGCGCGTCGATCTTCTCGGTCAGCTCGCGCGCGCCGGTCAGGCTGATCAGCCCAAGTTCCGCCACCCGGTCACCCGACCGGAAGATGTCTTCCGCATCAATCTGCCCTGCCATTCATAACGCTCCTTTTCGTTCCGCGGTCCCCAAAGGGACCGCCGATCCTTATCTGCGGCCCGGATTATGCAAAATCGGGTCGAAAAAATACAATTTGATTATACATGATCGTTTCAGGATTGTATACGCTTTTCATCCCCGAATCTAAAAAATGGGTAATATCTACAAATTTCGATCTCTGCTCGGGAGAGATTTGTCCGTTGCCGTCATGCGCCGCTTTAAAGGAAGAAAAAGGCCGGGACCGCACGCGCGGTCCCGGCCGGTTTTTTCTAGTCGGCGAAATTGTCGAAATATCCCTGGATGAGGACGATGGGCGTGCCCTTGTCTCCGCTGCCGCTCGTCAGGTCGCACAGGCTGCCGATCAGGTCGGTCAGGCGGCGGGGGGTGGTGCCCTGCGTCTCCATCGTGCCCTTGAGGTCGGCCTTTTTGTTGCGGATGTACTCGGAGACGGCCTGCTTGAGCTCGCTGCCCGAGAGGTCGCGGAACTGGTTGTCCGCGAGGTATTTGAGCTTGACCTCGTTGGGCAGGCCGCTGAGCCCCTCGGTGAATCCGGGGCTGACGACCGGGTCCGCGAGCTCCCAGATCTTGCCCACCGGGTCGCGGAAGGCGCCGTCGCCGTAGACGAGCGCCTCGATCTGCCTGCCGGTCGCCTCGCTCAGCTTGCGCTGCAGGTCGTGCGCGAAGGCGGCGCAGTCACGCGGGAAGAGCTTGACGCGGCTCTCGGTCGACTTGTTGCTGCCGAGCAGGCCGTAATCGGCGTTGAAGCCGCTTCCGTTGACGGGGGCGGAGAGAATGTCGTCGAGGCCGTAGACCGTCTCGGCGCCCGCCGCGCGCAGAAGGCGCTTGGTGCGCTCGCGGGTGTGGATGTCGCAGCAGAGGACGTGCTTCGTATGGTCGAGGACGGCGGTGGGACGGTTTGCAAAGAGGATTTCCACGTCGGCCCCCTCCTCGCGGATGAGGGAGGCGTAGTATTCGACGTAGTCCACGCCGGTGAACAGGTGCTTATTCTCCCCGAAGAGCGCGCGGTAGCGCTTCTCATCGAGCACGTCGGCCCACGGGTTGACCCCGGCGGCTTCGAGCTTTTCCTCCGAAACGAGGGTGTTGCCCACCTCGTCGCTCGGATAGCTGAACATCAGCACGATCTTTTTCGCGCCGCGTGCGATGCCGCGCAGGCAGATGGCGAACCGGTTGCGGCTGAGGATGGGGAAGATCACGCCGATGGGGTGGTCGCCGAATTTGGAGCGGACGTCCTCCGCGATGTCGTCGGTGGAGGCGTAGTTGCCCTGCGCCTTGGCGACGACCGCCTCGGTCACGCCCACGACGTCGCGGTCGTGGAAGGAAAAGCCCTCGCTTGCGGCGGCTTCGAGCACGGAATCGGTGACGATCTGCGCGAGGTCGTCCCCCGGCCGGATAATCGGGGCGCGCACGCCCCGGACAGTGGTACCGATCATTCTTGACATGAGTGAATCCCTCCGATGGCGGCTGATCCGCCGGTTTGCACGCCGGAACGGCGCGGCGGCCCTCCCTGCGGGAAGGCCGTACCTTAATCCCCATTATACAGGAATTCGCCGTAAGATACAATGATTCTGCAAAAAAGCGGAAAAAAATTTGCGCCTCCCGCCAAAAAAACAAAAAGGACGGAATCAACCGTCCTTTTCAGCGGCCCGTCAGGGCTCCACCTGCACCACGCTGAATTCTTCGCCGCAAAAATCCGACTTTCTGAAGTAACGCCTGGCCATATTGGTGGTGGAGAAGGGCTTGGCAAGCGCGATATCGTTCAGAAGAATCCGCGTGTTGAAGAGATAGCGGCTGTCGCCCTGCCGTTGGATCCGGATGACGTAATGCATCGCCTGACACTTCCTTTCCTCCATTTTGTGCGCAGAGCAGGAGTGTCAGTATAGCACGCTTTGGATTCCAGAACAAGTAATATCAGGGAAATTTCAGCGTATTATGTAAAATTCGGAAGTCCGATTGTCGCAAAAAAGACAAAAACGCCCGCCGGTTCAACCGGCGAGCGTTTTGGACAGGGCGCGGATGCGTTCCCGGCAATCAGCGCCGAGCCGGTTGAACCAATCGGCGAACGCCTCCTGCCATTCGATTTCGTCGAGCGGGCGCAGCGCCCCCTCCTCCCACACCGCCCGGATCCGGCCGAGCAGCAGGGCGGCGGTCGCCTCGTCAAAAAAGGAAAAAATTTCCGCGTATTCGTCGTCGAAGACGCACCCCGCGCCGAGCAGGTCGCAGAGGTCGTCGAGGCTGCGCAGCTCCTCCCGGATGATCCGCGCCTTGCGCGCGGCATCGTCGCAGAGGAGCACCTCGTCGGCGACGGCGCTGAACGCGTCGTTGTCGAGGCGTTCCCCGTCGATGAAGAGGAGCGGCGCGTCCTCCTCCGCGACGACAGCGAAGGGGGTGAGCGCGCCGCCCGCGCGGTTGACTTCCCCGGCGAAGCGCGCGGCCCCCTCGCGGATATAATCGTTGAGGCGGGCGTTTTCAAAGGCGCAGGAATCGATCAGGCCTTCCGCGGTCCGCAGCAGCAGCGCCGCGCGCTGTTCGGGGGCGAGGGGGCGCAGCCGCTCCTCCAGCCCGGCGCGTTCCCCGGCGCCGAGCGCCGCGTCCTCCCGGCCGAGCAGGCGGGCGAGCAGCAGGTTTTGGAGCGTGATCGTAAAGAGGTTCACATAGGCCTCGGCGGGGGAGGTGCGGTTTTGGCGCGCCCAGCCGCGCAGCAGGCCGTCCAGCACCGGCGCGAACCGGCCGCAGAAGCGGTTCTCCAGCGCGAGCGACTCGAGCCGCTCGCGCACGCCGAAGATCCCGCTCTCGGAGACCTCCCGCGCGAGCGGGTACTCGGTGAGCACGACGAAGTCGCCCGGGTGCCTGCGAACCTTCCAGTCCCGCAGGTACCGGGGGAAGGTGACGTCGAGCAAAATCCGGTAGCCCTCGTTGACGGTGGGGGTGCGGGTCGCGCGCACCCGGGAGAGCAGGCCTTCGCAGGCGCGCTCCTCCCGGTCCAGAAGCCCGGTCCCCATCCGGTAGAGCGCGTCCATCGAGTGTTCCCGGAGCAGCGCGAGGCTCTCCTGCGGGGTCGGAGCGTGTTTGAGCGCCACGTCGATGCAGTAGCCGATATCGTCCATCAGCTGGTCGGCGGTCTCCGCGGGGACGGAGCTGCTCTCGCCGCGCGTAATCTCCTCGATCTGCGACCGGAGGAGCCCCAGCAGCCCCTCCTGCATCGCAGCCAGCGCGCGTTCGTCCAGCAGGCCCGCGTCCGCCGCCCGCCGCATGAGCGAGGCGGTGTAGACGCCGTAATCGATCCCGTCGAGCGGGGTTCCGCTTAAAAGCGAACGGTTCTCCACTGTTCGTCCTCCTCCACCGCGTAATCGCCGGCCTCCCCGACGGGCTTGTCCGTTTCAAGGGGCGCCTCGACGCTGCCGTAGGCGCGTACGTTGCGCGCCATCGTTTCCATGTCGCGTCCCGCGAGCAGTTCGAGCGAACCCTCGCAGTCGCCGTCAAAGCACTGCTTCATCACGGCGATCAGCTCGTCGTCGGGCAGGGAATCGAGCGTGTCGTTTTTGAGGTAGTAGAAGAGCTCGGTCAGCGCGCAGAGGGTGTCGGCATAGTTCTGCCCGTCGACGTAGGCGGAATCGCAGAACGCTTCGGCGAGCTTTTCGAGCACGCCGGGGCCCACCTCGATGCGGCGGCTGTTTTTAAGCGCGTCGGTCCGTACCTTGAGCAGCGCGACGGCATCTTCGTGGGTCAGCGACAGGCCGTAGGGGCGGGTGAGGTCGTTGAGTCGAAGCAGTTCGTCGGCGTCGCGGCGGATCAGCGCGTCGTCCTGCCGGCTGAGTAGGGAGAGAAGTCCGCTCATGCCATTCAGCTCCTTTTACAGATTGGTACTTGACAAAACCCGGGAAATGTGCTATAGTGTAGAAGGAAAAATTTATAATTTTTCAGAAAAATCCAACAAAAATTATCATAACACAAGCCGGGCGGGATGTCAAGCAGCCGTCCGGCTGTTTTTATCGCCTTTTGGGCCGGATATCTGCCGGGCGGAAGGGCCGCAAACTGAAGAAGCGGCGCCTCCCCCCGAGGCGGCGCGTCGTGGTTGGGGGGGGGATCATTAGTGGTTGGTCCGGGGGGGGGGGGTGTAGTTTGTGAGGATAAATTAGAAAACC
>NZ_JAPJQF010000001.1:0-94159 GCF_030825285.1 Anaerotruncus massiliensis (ex Togo et al. 2026) | reverse complement strand
TTTTTAGGGTTTGGGGGGCGTTATTGCTGGCGGGGTGTGGGCGCCAAAATACCAGCCGCCCCCAAACCCCCGGTGGCGCCGCTTCTTGTGAGAGGGGGAGATCATTCGAGGTTGAGCCTGTGGGAGAGGATGTAGTTGGTCAGGATAAAGTAGACGACCGAGAAGATGACCGTGATGATGAGGGTCGGGATCACGATCATATGCATCGCGCCGACGAATTCCCGCGCGAAATCGTAGGCCCCGTAGCCGAACTGGTAGGCCCCGTAGCTGCCGTAGGGGATCGTGTGGTCGTAGATGCGCCCAACCAGGGAAAAATAGAGGTTGGTGATGATCTGCTCGACGATGCTCAGCCCGATATAGGCGCCGAAGGCGGTGAGCACCCGGTGCTTGCCGACGAGATGGCCGATCGAGATGGCGGCGTAGATCATGAGCACGCTGCCGATCGTGCCGATGAGCATCAGGAAGACGAACTCGAAGAAGAGGGTGACCTCGCTGATGCCGACATAGTGCGCCAGGAAATCGGACAACTGGCGGAGGAACTCGGGGATCTCCCGAAGCAGATCCAGGCTGAACGCCATGATGAAGACCGACAGGACGGTGACGAAGGTGCAGATGACCAGCCACATGATCGAGACGATCAGCTTGCTGGCGATCAGCTGCCAGGTCCGGACGGGCAGGGTGAACATGAGGTAGCCCTCGTCGCGCAGGAGGTTCTTGTAGAACCGCTGGATCATGACGACATAGACGAGCACGAAGAGCGCGATGATGAGGATGACGTAGAGCATCATGGTCAGCACGGCCGCGAAGTCGGGGATGTCGTTGAAGTTGAAAAAGATGTTGTTGAGGATCGCAAGGAGCAGGATCGCGCCGAACACCGGCAGGAAGAGCCGCGCGGTGGCGCGGATTTCGTATTTGAGCAGTTTTTTCAGCATCTGAATACCTCCCGGAAGAGCGCGTCGACCGACATGCCCTTTTCCTCGCGGATCTGATCGACCGAGGAAACCATGATGATCTCGCCGCGGCTGATGAAAATGACGTCCTCCAGCACCTGCTCGATATCGGTGATGAGGTGGGTGGAGATGATGATCGTCGCGTTTTCATTGTAGTTGCCCAGGATGGTGTTCAGGATGTAGTCGCGCGCCGCGGGGTCGACGCCGCCGATCGGCTCGTCGAGCAGGTAGAGCTGGGCCTCCCGGCTCATGACGAGGATCAGCTGGACCTTCTCCTTGGTGCCCTTGGACATCGTCTTGAGCCGGTCGTTGGGGTTGATGTTCAGGCGGCTGAGCATGTCATATGCCTTGGCCTCGTTGAAATTTGTGTAGAAATCCCGGAAGAAGGCGATCAGGTCGCGGACCTTCATCCAGTCGTTGAGGTAGGTGCGTTCCGGCAGGTAGGAGACGACCTCCTTGGTGTCCGGCCCGACCGGGAAACCCGCGATCGAGAGATCTCCGAGGGAGGGGGTCAGCAGGCCGTTCGCGAGCTTCATAAAGGTGCTTTTGCCGCTGCCGTTGGGCCCGAGCAGGCCGACGATCCGGCCGCGCCCGACGTTCAGGTTGATTTGATTGAGCGCACAGACTCCGCTTCCGTAGAACTTGGTGAGCCCATGGCATTCCAGTATGGTGTCCACTTATCTTACCTCCTCGGCCGCAGCGGATTCCACAAGCGCCACCGTCTGGGGCGTGGTGAATCCGAGCGCGCGCATTTTTTGGAAAAAGGCATCGATCTGTTCCTGTGCGAGGGCTTTTTTTGCCGCCTCGATCAGCCCCGTATCCTCCGTGATGAACCGGCCGCTCGTGCGCTGGGTATAGAGCAGCCCGTCCCGTTCCAGCTCGGAGAGCGCCCGCTGCATCGTGTTGGGGTTTACGGCCGCTTCGGCGGCCATGTCCCGAACGGAGGGCAGGCGTTCTCCCGGGCGGTAGAATCCGGAGATAATGCGCAGCTTGATCTGTTCGATCAGCTGCGCATAGATCGGGCGGTCATTTTTCAGCTCCCACGTCATTGTGTTCAGCTCCTGTCCCGATAGAATTGTATTAATAACCTAACACAATAATACGATACCATTTCCAATTTGTCAACCCCTAATTTGGAAAAAGAAGAACCCCGCCCCGCGAAAACGGGGCGGGATTCGGGGGAATCGCTCACCAGCGGCGCGCCCCTTCGATATGGATGCCGCGCGCCTGCGCGTAGACATAGCTTGAGAGGGGGCGGCGGTAGGCGTCGAAGGTGTGGGTGGACACGAGGATGTCGTCCCCTGTGACTTCCGTCACAAAGAGGGAGTGGTACCATTTGTCCGACGCGTCGCCGAGCTGGATGAGATCTCCCCGCTCCAGCTCCTCGAGCGCCGCCGCCCGGCCGTAGGGCCCGACCGAGCGGTTGCCCGTCAGAAAGCGGTAGAGATAGGGCACGCCGCTCCAGGCGGCGGCGCGGTCGGAGGCGGAATTGTAGTACCAGCCGGTATCGCGGGTGAAATTCATGACGCCCGTGCCCGCGTAGAGGCACTGGGAGACGAAGCTGGTACAGTCGCCGCCCATGCCGTCGAAGCTGATGTAGCGCGGATTGCGGGAAAACGCCCATTTTTCGGCATAGGCGGCGGCCTTGGACCGGTCGTAGGGGATCTGGGTGGGCATAGGGATCGCTCCTTTCCATGGTACAGTATATGCAGTTGACTTTTTGCCGGGATTCCTTTAAAATTTAAACGACGAAACGCATCCAGTTGGCAGGACCGTGCCATCCGAAAGCAAGCTGCCGCCGGATGGTTTTTTTAATGTTCCGGGCCGATCGAAAAAGGAGGGACGCGCCGTGGGCTTCGACCGATATGTGCTGAGCGGCGGGAAACGCCTGCGGTGCGGCTTTACGACCGGTTCCTGCGCGGCGGCGGCGGCGAAGGCCGCCGCCATCGCCCTGCTGGCGGGGGAGGCCCCCGCGCGGGTGGAGATCGGGACGCCGGAGGGCGTCCGGCTCGACCTGCCGGTGGAGAGCTGCGTGCTGGGACAGGGCTTTGCCCGGTGCGCCGTGCGCAAGGACGCGGGCGACGATATCGACGCGACCGACGGCGCGCTCGTCTGCGCCGAGGTGCGCCTCGGCGGGGAGGAGATCGTGGTCGACGGCGGCGAGGGGGTCGGGCGGGTCACCCGCGCGGGCCTCGAGCAGCCGGTGGGCGCGGCAGCCATCAACCGCGTCCCGCGGCTGATGGTCGCGCACGAAGTGCGCGGCGCGCTCGAAGAGCGCGGCTGCCGCGCCGGGGCGGCGGTCGTGATTTCGGTCCCCGGCGGGGCCGAAATCGCGGCGCGGACCTACAATCCGCGGCTTGGGATCGAAGGGGGGATCTCGATCCTCGGGACGACGGGCATTGTCGAGCCGATGAGCGAGGCGGCGCTCGTGGATACGATCCGGGCCGAGCTGAAGGTGCTTCGCGCGGCGGGAAGCGGTCCCGTGCTCGTGACCCCCGGCAGCTACGGGGAGAACTTCTCGCGGGACGCGCTCGGATTGAGGGCTTCCCGAGCGGTGCTCTGCAGCAACTTCGTAGGCGAGACGCTCGACTGCGCCGCCGTCCTCGGCTTTGAGGGGGTGCTGCTTGTCGGTCATCTCGGCAAGTTCGTGAAGCTCGCGGGCGGCATCTTCCAGACGCACTCCAGCGTCGCGGACGCGCGCATGGAGATTCTGGCGGCGCACGCCGCGCTGGCCGGCGCGGATTCCGCGCTGACCGGAGAGTTGCTCGGCTGCGCCACGACCGACGCGGCGGCCGACCTGCTGGACGCGGCGGGGCTTCTGTCCCCGGTGATGCGTTCGGTGACGGAACATGCGGAAAAGCAGGTCAAACGGCGCGCCGGGGAGCTTTCGGCGGAACTGGTGATCTACACCAACGCGCGGGGAATCCTGGGGCAGAGCGGGGGAGCGGCAGAAATGCTGAAACGGCTGAGGGAAACGGAGGCGGCAAAATGAACGGGACACTCTACGGCGTGAGCGTCGGGCCGGGCGACCCGGGGCTCATCACCGTCCGGGCGGTGGAGGTGATCCGCGCCTGCGGCGTGATCGCGGTGCCGCGCTCGTCGGGCGGAGCGGAGCGGGTCGCGCTCGGGATCGCGGAAAACGCGGTGCCCGAACTTGGCAAAAAGGAGCTCGTCGAGCTTTCGATGCCGATGACGCGCGACCCGGACAGGCTCGAGGCCGCCCGCGTCGCCGCGGTGGAGTCATTGGCGGCGTATCTGCGCGCGGGAAGGGACGTCGCCTTCCTGACGATCGGGGACGTGACCGTCTATTCCACCTACGGCTACCTGCATGAGCGTGTAAAGGCAATGGGCTTTCCGGCGGAGATGATCGCCGGGGTGCCCTCCTTCTGCGCGGCGGCCGCCCGTCTGGGGGAGCCGCTCACCGACGCGGCAAAGCCCCTGCACATCATCCCCGCGCCCTACGAGGGCTTGGAGGAGGCGCTCGGCCTGCCGGGGACCAAGGTGCTGATGAAATCGGGAAAGTACTTCGGGGAGGTGCGGCGGCTACTCGCCGGGCGCGGCGTTGACGCCCGGATGGTCGAGCGTTGCGGGCTTTCCGGCGAACGGGTCTACCGCTCGCTTGCCGGCGCGCCCGAGGACGCGGGTTACCTTTCGATCATCGTGGTAAAGGAGTGACGGCCTGATGGTGCATTTTGTGGGGGCGGGCTGCGGCGCGCCCGACCTGATCACCCTGCGGGGACACCGGCTGCTGTCCGAGGCGGATGTCGTAATCTACGCGGGTTCCCTTGTGAACCCCGCCCTGCTCGAGGCTGTCAAGCCGGGCTGTGAAATCCATGACAGCGCCGGGATGACTTTGGAAGAGGTGTTCGCGGTCATGCGGGCCGCCGAGGCCGGCGGGAAGACGACGGTGCGCCTGCACACGGGCGACCCCGCGCTCTACGGCGCGATCCGGGAGCAGATCGACCTGCTGAAGGAAGCGGGCATCCCCTACGACGTGACGCCGGGGGTCAGCGCCTTCAGCGGCGCGGCGGCCGCGCTCGGCGTGGAATATACGCTGCCCGGCGTCTCCCAGTCGGTCGTCATCACCCGGATGGCGGGCCGCACGCCGGTGCCCGAACGGGAGGAGATCGCCTCCTTCGCCGCCCACGGCGCGACGATGGTGGTCTTCTTGAGCGCGGGCCTGCTGCCCGCGCTGCGGGAGCGGCTGCTCGCGGGCGGATACCGGGAGGACACGCCCGCCGCGATCGTCTATAAGGCGTCGTGGCCGGATGAAAAATGCGTGGCCGGCACGGTCGGCAATCTGCCCGCGATGGCAAGGGAAAACGGCATCACCCGCACGGCGCTCATCCTGGTGGGGGAGTTCCTCGGTGAACAGTACGACCGCTCAAAGCTCTACGACCCCGCCTTTTCCCACGGCTTTCGGGAGGCGGAACAATGAAGCTCGCGATCGCGGCGTTTACCGGACGGGGCGCGGAGCTGGCGAACCGGCTGGCGGAAGCTCTAGCGGATGCGGGGAGCCCCCCGCCCGAGGTCGCGGTTTTCGGGCGCGCGGGGGACTCCGGACGGAGCCTGCGCGACTGGACGGAAAGGGTGTTTTCCCACGCCGGCGGCATCGTGTTCGTCGGCGCGTGCGGCATCGCGGTGCGTGCGGTCGCGCCCTTCGTCAGGGACAAATTGACCGACCCGGCGGTCGTCGCGGTCGACGAACGGGGAAAATACGCCGTGGCGCTGCTGTCGGGGCACGCCGGGGGAGCGAACGCATTGGCGGCCAGGGTCGCCGATGCGGCCGGCGGAACGCCGGTCGTCTCCACCGCCACCGACCTCGCCGGGATTTTCGCCGTGGATGTGTGGGCGGCGGAGCGTTCGCTTCATCTCGGTGAGCGGGCGCTCGCCAAGGAGGTTTCGGCGGCGCTGCTTGCCGGAGAGACGGTCGGCTTCGCGTGCGACTTTCCCGTTGCGGGCGCGCTTCCCGCTGGGCTGGCGGACGGCTCCGCCGCGCTGGGAATCTGCGTCACGCTCGACGCGGCAAAGGAGCCCTTTCCGCGCACCCTGCACGCCTTTCCGCGCGTCGTGACGGTCGGGGCCGGCTGCCGCAGGGGCATTTCCGCGGAAATGTTCGAGCGGGAAATCCTCGAGGCGCTCGGCGATGCCAGGATTCCGCTCGCGGCGGTCCGCCAGCTCGCGACGATCGACCGCAAGGCGGAGGAACCCTGTATCCTGGCGTTCTGCGAAAGGTACGGCCTGCCGCTCGCGGCCGCCTCCGCGGAGGCGCTTTCCGCCCTCGAGGGGGAGTTCACACCGTCGGAGTTCGTGCGCGGGACGGTGGGCGTGGACAACGTCTGTGAACGCGCGGCGCTTTACGCGTCGCGGGAAGGGCGCGTCATCATGAAAAAACATGCTGCGGGCGGCGTGACGGCCGCTGCCGCGGCGGACCGCTGGACCTGCGGGTTCGGGGAGGAAACAGGATGAAAAAGCTCTATGTCGTGGGGCTGGGCCCCGGCGACGAACAGAATATGACCGGCCGCGCGCTCGCGGCGCTCGAAGAGAGCGAGGTCATCGTGGGCTACACGGCCTATGTCGACCTCATCCGCGCCCGTTACCCGGAAAAGGCGTTCCTCGCCACCGCGATGCGCGGGGAGGTGGAGCGCTGCCGCATGGCGCTGGAGGCGGCCTGCGGGGGCAGAACCGTCGCGGTGGTGTCGAGCGGGGACGCCGGGGTCTACGGCATGGCGGGGCTCGTCTACGAGCTCGCGCAGGGGTACGACCCCATCGACATCGAGGTGGTGCCGGGCGTGACGGCCGCGTGCAGCGGCGCGGCGCTGCTCGGCGCGCCGCTCATCCACGACTTTGCGGTCATCTCGCTCAGCGACCTGCTCACCCCGTGGGAGTTGATTGAACGGCGGCTCGACGCGGCGGGCAGAGCGGACTTCTGCATCTGCCTTTACAACCCGGCGAGCCGCCGCCGCGCCGGCTACCTGCGGCGCGCGTGCGACATCCTGCTGCGCAGCCGCGCTCCCGAAACGGTCGCGGGGCTTGTGCGCAACGCGGGGCGGGCGGGGGAGTCCGCCCGCGTGCTGACCCTTGGGGAGCTGCGGGAGGCGCAGGCGGATATGTTCACGACTGTGTTTATCGGCAACTCCCAGACCAAGAAACTGAACGGCGGCATGGTGACGCCGAGGGGGTACCGGGATGCCTAATTTCTTTGTGTTTGCCGGGACCACCGAGGGCAGGCGGCTGGTGGAGTTTCTCAGCCGGTGCGAGGGGACGAACGTCTGCGCGGGGGTCGCCACCGAATATGGAAAGACCCTGCTCCCCGAGGGGGTGCAGGTCTTTGCCGAGCGGCTGGACGCGGAGGGAATGGCCTCCCTGCTTCAATCGCTGCGGTTTGACTGCGTGGTCGACGCGACCCACCCCTATGCCGCCCTTGCGACCGAAAATATCCGCGCCGCCTGCGCGGCGACCGATACCCGGTACCTGCGCCTCTCCCGGCCGTCGAACACGCCTGAGGGCTGCGTCTATGTCGAGAGCGCCGAGCGCGCGGCGGAGGTGCTCGCCGCCACGACGGGCAAGGTGCTGCTCACCACCGGCAGCAAGGAGCTGGACGCGTTCGTGCGGGTGCCGGGTTACCAGGAGCGCATCTACCCGCGGGTGCTGCCGACCGTCGAATCGGTGCAGCGGTGCCTCGCTCTGGGCTTCCGGGTGCAGAACGTCATTGCGATGCAGGGGCCCTTCTCCCGCGAGATGAACGGGGCCACGATGCGTCAGATCGGCGCGTCGATCCTGGTGACCAAGGAGTCGGGCGACGCGGGCGGTTTTTCCGAAAAGCTCGGCGCGGCGCGGGACGCGGGCGCGGTGGCTGTCGTGATCGGCAGGCCGCGCGAGGAGAGCGGCCTGCCCTACGAGGACGCGGTGGAGGCGCTCACCCGCGACTTTGCCCTGCGGCCGGCGGACGCGGAAGCGGAACCTGCGGCGTATTTTCCGCTCTTCTCCAGGCTGTCGAACTGCAAGATCGCGCTCTTCGGGGGCGGCGCGGCCGCCCTCTCGAGCGCTGCCGCGCTGCTGCCCTTCTGTCCGGGGCTTGTGGTGATCACGCCGCAGCCATCCGTCGAGCTCGAGTCGCTCGGCGTGCAGATCGTGCGGCGCGCCTACATGAAGGGGGACTGCGCGGGATGCCGGATCGTGATCGCCGCGACCGACAACCCCGACGTCGACCAGGCGATCTGCGAGGAGGCGCGCGCGGCGGGGATTCCCGCCGACGTGCCCGGTTCGCCCGAGCTGTGCGATTTTTATCTGCCCGCCCTGCTGCGGCGCGGCGGCGTGGTCGTCGGCGTGTCGGCGGGCGTGGACGAAAAGAAGCGCGCGCGGGAGATCGCGCGGGAGCTTTCCGGGCGGCTGGACCAGATCCTGCCCGGTCCGGAGGCGGACCATCGGGAGTGAACGGCGAGAGGAGGGGAACGCGGTGAAAGTTTACGTGATCGGGATGGGCGTGGGGAATCCCGCCCTGCTGACGGGGGAGGCGCTGGACGCGGCGAAAAGCTGCCGGGTGCTCGTCGGCGCGCGGCGTCTGCTGGAGGCGTTTCCCGGCGCCGCGCAGAAAATAGAGGCCTCCTCGCCCGCGCGGATGGCCGAGGCGGTCCGCGCGCACGAGGGCCCCGCGGGCGTGCTCGTCTCGGGGGACGTCGGGTTTTACAGCGCGGCGCGAAGCCTCGGGGCCCTGCTGCCGGAGGCCGAAATCCGATTTCTTCCGGGGATCTCCAGCTTGCAGTATTTCTGCGCGCGGCTGGGGACCGCGTGGGACGACGCGCGGGTCGTGAGCCTGCATGGACGCGACTGCGACTTCTGCGGGATCGCCGCGTCCAGCCCCAAGGTGTTCGCGCTGACGGGCGGCGAAAACAGCCCCGGCGCGCTCTGCGCCCGGCTTCGGGAAGCCGGGCTCGGCGCGGTGCGGGTGGAGGTCGGCGAACGGCTCTCCTACCCGGACGAGCGCGTCACGGGCGGGAACGCGGCGGAGCTCGCGGGACGGGCGTTCGACCCGCTGAGCGTCATGCTGGTGCGGAACCCGGACGCGCGGCCGCTTCCGGCGGCCCATGGCCTGCCGGACGGCGCGTTTTTGCGCGGCGGGACGCCGATGACCAAAGAGGAGGTCCGCGCCGTCTCGGTCGCGAAGCTGCGCCTGCGGCGGGGGATGACTGTCTGGGACGTGGGCGCCGGCACCGGCTCGGTGAGCGTCGAGATCGCGCGGGTGCTCAGGGAAGGCGCGGTCTATGCCGTCGAACGGGAGCCGGATGCGCTCGCGCTGATCGAACAAAACCGCGCGAAATTCGGCCTTTGGAACCTGCGCCCGGTGGCGGGGAGCGCGCCCGGCGTACTGGGGGAGCTTCCCGCGCCCGACGCCGTCTTCGTCGGCGGCTCGTCGGGGAACCTCGCGGAGATCGTCGGCGCGGCGCTCGAAAAAAATCCCGGCGCGCGGATCGTCGTGAACGCCGTCACGCTCGAGACGGTCACGGAGGCGCTCGGCTGCTTCGGGCGGCTTTCCCTGCGGGCGCCCGACGCGGTGCAGCTTTCGGTCTCCCGCGTGCGGGAGGCCGGGCATTACCACATGATGCAGGCCCAGAACCCCGTGTGGGTCCTGAGCGCGGGAGGGAGCGAATGACGGTCCGGTTTCCGCGCCTGCTGGTCGCCGCGCCCGCGAGCGGCAGCGGCAAAACGACGGTCACCTGCGCGCTGCTGCGCGCGCTGGCCGGGCACGGCCGACGGGCGGCCGCGTTCAAGTGCGGGCCCGACTACATCGACCCGATGTTCCACCGGGAGAGCGTCGGCGCGGCCTATTCCGCCAATCTCGACCTCTTTCTTTCCGACGGGGACACGGCGCGCCGCCTGCTTGCGAAGGGCGCGGAGCATGCGGATATCGCCCTCATCGAGGGCGCGATGGGCTATTATGACGGGATTGCAGTTTCGTCCGACGCGTCGGCCTACGCCGTCGCCCGCGCGACCGGTACGCCCGTCCTGCTCGTCGTCTCCTGCCGGGGGATGGCGGCCTCCGTTGCCGCACAGGTCAGAGGCTTTACAGGCTACCGGCCCGACGCAAACATCGCCGCGGTGCTGCTCAATCACCTTTCCGCCGCGCGCTACCCCGAAGTAAAGGCGCTCGTCGAGCGGGAATGCGGCGTCCCGGTCGCCGGGTACCTGCCGCCGATGCCCGGCTGCGCGTTTGAAAGCCGCCACCTCGGCCTCGTGACCGCCGGGGAGGCCGCGGAGCTCGGGCGGAAGCTGGACGAGCTCGCCGGGGCGCTGGAACGGACGGCGGACCTGCCGATGCTGCTCCAGATCGCGGAATCCGCGCCGCCGCTCTCCTATGAACCGCCTTGTCTGTCCCGCGTTGAGGGAAAGCCCCGGATCGCCGTGGCGCGGGACGCGGCGTTCTGTTTCTACTACGAGGATACCCTTTCGCTGCTGCGGGAGATGGGGGCGGAGCTTACCTTTTTCAGCCCGCTTTCGGACGCGACGCTGCCGGAGGGCGCAGGCGGGCTGCTGCTCGGCGGCGGATACCCCGAGCTGTACGCGGAAACGCTCTCCCACAACGGGCCGATGCGCCGCGTGGTCAGGGCCGCGATCGAGGGCGGGATGCCAGCCATCGCGGAGTGCGGCGGTTTTTTGTACCTGCACCGGAGCCTTGAGGATGCGGACGGGAACGCCCATGCGATGGCGGGCGTGATCGCGGCGGAGGGTTTCCGGACCGGGCGGCTCGGGCGGTTTGGGTATGTGACGCTCACCGCGCGGGAGGAGAACCTGCTCTGCGGCGCGGGAGAGACGCTGCGCGCGCATGAATTCCACTATTGGGACAGCACCGGCCCGGGCGCCGCCTTTGCGGCACAAAAGCCGCAGAGCTCCCGCGGCTGGGACTGCGTACACGCGGGGAGGACCCTCTACGCGGGGTTCCCGCACCTCTATCTGGCGGGCGCGCCAAAGGCTGCCGAGCGCTTTCTGCGCGCGGCTGCCGACTACCAAAGGGGATGAGACGGATGAATCTGGAAGAAGCACTCAGGCAGATTACCCCGCCCGACGAACGGGCCGGGCAGGAAGCAAAGGCGCGGTGGGACAGCATCGCAAAGCCGCTCGGGAGCCTCGGGCTGCTGGAGGAGGCGGTCATCCGCATCGCGGCGCTCACCGGAAGCGCGCGGGTGGCGCTGGACAGGCGCTGCGCGGCCGTCTTCTGCGCCGACAACGGCGTGGTCGCCGAGGGCGTGACCCAGACGGGCAGCGAGGTGACCGCCGTCGTGGCGGAGAACTTTACGCGCGGGGAGGCGAGCGTCTGCGCGATGGCGCGCGCCGCGCGCTGCGACGTGATTCCCGTGGACATCGGCGTCGCGCGCGACCTGTCGGGAGAGGGGCTCGTCGTCCACAAGCTCGGCTACGGGACGGGCAACATCGCCCGCGGCCCCGCGATGACGCGGGAGCAGGCGCTCGACGCGCTGTCCTTTGGGATTTCCCTCGTGGGGGAACTGAAGCAGAAGGGCTACCGGATCATCGCCACGGGGGAGATGGGCATCGGCAACACCACGACGAGCAGCGCGGTGACCGCCGCGCTCCTCGGCCTTCCGGCCGAGGAGGTGACGGGGCGCGGCGCGGGACTCACGAGCGAGGGGCTCGCCCATAAGATCAAGACGGTCGAGCGCGCGCTCGTCGTCAACCACCCCGATCCGAACGACGGCGTCGACGTGCTCGCCAAGGTGGGCGGCTTCGATCTCGCGGGGCTGGCGGGCGTCTTTCTGGGCGGCGCGGTCCACCGCGTGCCCGTGCTGATCGACGGGTTCATTTCGGCGGCGGCGGCGCTGGCCGCGGCGCGCATCTGCCCCGCCGTGAAAAAGGCGATGCTCGCCTCCCATCTCTCCGACGAGCCCGCGGCGGCGCTGGCGCTCGGCGCGCTTGGCCTGCGCCCGCTCATCACGGCGGGCATGTGCCTCGGCGAGGGGACGGGCGCGGTGGCGGCGCTGCCGCTTCTCGACATGGCGCTGGCCGTCTACCGGGAGATGAGCACCTTCCGGGAGATTGAGATCGACGCCTACCAGCCGCTCAGTTAGGTGGGCGGGGTGCTGACGCTGATCATCGGCGGGGCCGCGAGCGGAAAATCGGAATATGCCGAGCATCTCGCGGCGGCGGCCCCCGGGCCGCGCGTCTACCTCGCCACGATGCGCCGCCACGACGCGGAGTGCGAGGCGCGGATCGAAAAGCACCGCGCCGCCCGCGCGGGGCGCGGATTTGTCACCTGCGAGCGGGAGGCCGGCCTTTCGGGGCTGGCGCTCCCGGCCGGGACCCGGACGGTGCTGCTGGAGGACCTCGGCAATCTCGCCGCCAACGAGCTCTACGGCGGCGCGGGGGAGGGGGCGTTTGACGCGGCGCTCGCGGGGATCGACGAACTCTGCGCGCGGGCCGCGCGGGTCTATGTCGTCTCCAACGAGGTCTTTTCCGACGGCGCGCCCTACGACCCCGGCACGCGGCGCTATATCGAACTGCTCGGCGCGCTCAACCGGGCGCTTGCCGCGCGGGCGGACCGGGTCGTGGAGGTCGTCTGCGGGATACCGCTCATCTGGAAGGGAGGAACAACGGAATGAAGAATCTGCTGCGCTCGCTGGCGATGGCCTTTTCGATGTATTCCATCCTCCCGGCTCCGCGCGTCGAATGGAAAGCGGAGAACATGCGTTACGCCTTCTGCTTCTTCCCGCTGATCGGCGTCGTGATCGGCGCGGCGGAATTCGGCTGGCTGTGGCTCTGCCGCCTCTTTGGCGTCGGGCCGGGGCTGACCGCCGCCGTCGCCACGGCGATCCCCGTCCTGCTCTCGGGCGGCATCCACCTCGACGGGTTCTGCGACACCTCCGACGCGCTCGCCTCCCACGCCCCGGCCGAACGTAAGCTCGAGATCATGAAGGACCCGCACATCGGCGCCTTCGGCGTGATGGCCTGCGTCCTCTGCCTGCTGCTCACCTTCGGCCTGTGGACCCAGTACCGCTTTCATCCGCGCACGGCGGGGATGCTGGCATTGGGGTTCGTGCTCTCCCGGTCGCTCAGCGGGCTCACGGTCGTCTCGATGCGCTGCGCCAAGCCGGGCGGGCTGGCCGCCCTCTTTTCGGAAAACGCCGCGAAGGGGCGGGTGCGCGTTCTGCTGGCGGCGCTGGCGCTCCTCTGCGCCGCCGCGATGCTGGCGCTTTCCCCGTCGGCGGGCGCGGCGGGCCTGCTCGCGGCGCTGGTGGTGCTGCTGCACTACCGCTGGCTCGCCTACCGCTGCTTTGGCGGGATTACCGGCGACCTCGCCGGGTATTTTTTGACGGTGTGCGAGGCGGCGATTCTCGCGGCGGTCGTTCTTTTTGAGGGGGTGCTGCTGTGAAGCTGGTGATCGGAGGCCGCGCGCAGGGAAAGTGCGCGCTCCTGCTCGCGCGGGAGGGGCTGTCACCCGCCGACGTGTGCGACGGGGAGACCTGCCCGCTCAACCCGCCGCCCGAAACGCCCGTCATCAATCACGTGCACCTGCTGGCGCGGCGGCTGCTCGAGGCGGGGCGCGACCCGGTGGAAATTCTGGCGCGCTATGCCGACGCGCACCCGGACGCGATCTTTATCAGCGACGAGGTCGGCTGCGGCGTGGTGCCGCTCGACCCGTTTGACCGCGCATGGCGGGAGGTGGCGGGGAGAGTCTGCTGCATGCTCGCGGAGAAAAGCGGCACCGTCCTGCGCGTCTATGCGGGCATTCCGGCGGTCATCAAGGGGGGAGAGGCGTGAAGATCATTTTCATCCGTCACGGCCCCACCCCGGGGAACCTCGCGCGCCGCTATATCGGGAGCACCGACGAGCCGCTCGCGCCCGGTGTCCTGCCGGGCTGCCCCGCCCCGGCGGCGGAGCGGGTCTACGTGAGCCCGCTGCTCCGCTGCCGCCAGACGGCGGCGCTCCTCTATCCCGCCGTAGCGCCGGTAACGGTGCCCGACCTGCGCGAATGCGACTTCGGCGCGTTTGAAAACAAGAGCTATGAGCAGCTTCAAAACGATCCCGCCTACCGCGCGTGGATGGACGACCGCACCGGGACGCTCGCGCCGCCCGGCGGGGAGGACACCGCCGCCTTCCGGCGGCGGTGCTGCCGCGCCTTTTCGGAGATCGTGGATGGCTGTCTTACGGACGGCGTCTCCTCGGCGGCGTTCGTCGTGCACGGCGGCACGATCATGGCGGTGATGGAGCGGTTTGCCGAGACGGATTCCCCGCGCGGCTTCTACGACTGGCAGCCGGAAAATTTCGGCGGCTGGGCCGCGTGCACGACGCGGGAGCTCTGGCGGGACCGCCGGGTCCTCACCGGCGTGCGGAAACTGGGGGAGGGCGCCGCCGATGCTTGACCGGGTGATCGCCATCGGGCTGGGGTTTCTGCTCGACGCGGCCTTGGGGGACCCGCACGGATTCCCGCATCCCGTTCGGTGGATCGGGCGGCTGATCTCCGCGCTGGAAGAATTCCTGCGCGCCCGTTTCCCCAAATCACCGCGCGGCGAACGGACGGCGGGGCGGCTGCTCGCCCTGCTGACCGTCCTCATTTCGGCGGGCGCGGCGTGGGGGCTGCTGTGGTTTTCGCGGCGCCTTCTGGGCCGGTGGGCCGCACTCGCGGTGGAGACGGTCTTCTGCTACTGGCTTGTCGCCGCGCGCTCCCTGCGCGACGAGAGCATGAAGGTCCACGCCGCGCTTGCGGCGGGCGACCTGCCCGGCGCGCGGCGGGCCGTCTCGATGATCGTCGGGCGGGACACCGCCATGCTCTCCGAAGAGGGGGTCGCCAAGGCGGCGGTCGAGACGGTCGCGGAGAACACGGGCGACGGGGTCGTCGCGCCGCTCTTTTTCCTCGCGCTCGGCGGCGCGCCGCTCGGCTTCCTCTACAAGGCGGTCAACACCCTCGACTCGATGGTCGGCTACAAAAACGACCGCTACCGGGAGTTTGGACGCTGCTCCGCGAAGCTCGACGACCTTCTCAACTGGATTCCCGCGCGGCTTTCCGCGCTCCTCATGATCGCGGCCGCCGCCCTCTGCGGGCTTGACGCGCGCGGCGCGGCGCGCATTTGGCGGCGGGACCGCCGAAACCACCAGAGCCCCAACAGCGCGCAGACCGAGGCGGCCTGCGCCGGCGCGCTGGGGGTGCGCCTCGCGGGGGACGCCTGCTACGGCGGCGTACCCGTAAAAAAGCCCACGATCGGCGACAGCCGCCGCGCCGTGGAGCCGGAGGACATCCGGCGGGCCAACCGGCTGATGTACGGGACCTCCCTGCTGGCACTGGGGATGTTCCTCTCGGTAAAAATACTGATTTTATACCATCTATAAAGGAGAACACATGGACAGACAGCTTCACGGCGGCGATACCTACGGGCATCCGTCCGCGCTCGACTTTTCCTCCAACACAAGCCCGCTCGGGCTTCCGGAGAGCGTCCAAGCGGCGCTTGCCGGTTCGGTCGGCGACTGGGACGGCTATCCCGACCCGCTCTGCCGCGACCTGACGGCGGCGATTGCGGCGGCGGACGGAGTGCCCGCCGCGTGGGTCCACTGCGGCAACGGCGCGGCAGACCTCATCTTCCGCGTGGCGCAGGCGTTAAGGCCCCGCCGCGCGCTCACGCTCGCGCCCACCTTTTCGGAGT
The DNA here is from genome assembly GCF_030825285.1 of Anaerotruncus massiliensis (ex Togo et al. 2026). Lineage (NCBI taxonomy): Bacteria > Bacillati > Bacillota > Clostridia > Eubacteriales > Oscillospiraceae > Anaerotruncus > Anaerotruncus massiliensis (ex Togo et al. 2026). The sequence continues at coordinate 78,561 of NZ_JAPJQF010000001.1, read as the reverse complement.
ACGAATACGCCCTCGCGGCGGCGGGGTGCGAGACGGCCTTCCATCCGCTGCACGAGAAGGACAACTTCGCGCTGACCGACACGATCCTGGGCAAGCTGAGCCCCGCGCTCGACCTCGTGATGCTCTGCAACCCCAACAACCCCACCGGCCAGCCCGCCGACGGGGAGCTGCTGCGCCGCATCCTCAAAAAATGCGCCGACTGCAAGATCACGCTTGTGGTCGACGAGTGCTTTGTGCCCTTCCTTGACGAGCCGGAGGCGCACACCCTCAAGGGAGAGCTCGCGGCGCATGGGAATCTCATCCTCCTGCGGGCGTTCACCAAGCTCTACGCGATGGCGGGCCTGCGGCTCGGCTATCTGCTCTGCGCGAACCCTGAGACGATCGAGGCGGTCTGCGCCTGCGAGCCGCCGTGGAACGTCTCGCTGCCCGCGCAGACGGCGGGGATCGCCGCCCTCGCGGACGGGGAGTACGTCTCCCGCGTGCGGGAGGTCGTCAAGGCGGAGCGGAAATACCTCGCCGGGGAGCTGCAAAAGCTCGGCCTGCGGGTGCTTGGGTCGCGGGCGAACTACCTCTTCTTCAAGTGCAACGCCTGCCGCGACCTCGACGCGCTGCTCGAACAGCGCGGCATCCTCATCCGTCCGTGCGGCAATTTCCGGGGACTGGACGAGCGGTTTTACCGCGCGGCGGTCAAGACGCACGCGCAGAACGAGCGGCTGGTCGAGGCGCTTACGGAGATTTTGAAGGGGGCGTAGGCTTGGCGAAGGCGATCATGGTGCAGGGGACCTCGTCGGGCGCGGGCAAGAGCCTGCTGGCGGCCGCGCTCTGCCGGATCTTCCGGCAGGACGGCTATTCCGTCGCGCCCTTCAAATCGCAGAACATGGCGCTCAACTCCTTCATCACCGACGAGGGGCTCGAGATGGGCCGCGCGCAGGTGGTGCAGGCCCAGGCGGCGGGGATCGCGCCGTCGGTGCGCATGAACCCCATCCTGCTCAAGCCCTCCTCCGACACCGGTTCGCAGGTGATCGTGAACGGCGAGGTGCTCGGCGACATGAGCGCCGCCGAATATTTTAAAAGGAAGCGGGAACTCGTCCCAAAGGTCGTGGAGGCGTATGAATCGCTCGCGGCGCAATACGACGTGATCGTACTTGAGGGCGCGGGCAGCCCGGCGGAAATCAACCTCAAGGCGGAGGACATCGTCAACATGGGCATGGCGCGGCTTGCCAAGGCGCCCGTCCTGCTGGCGGGGGACATCGACCGGGGCGGGGTGTTCGCCTCGCTGGCGGGCACCGTCCTGCTGCTGGAACCGGACGAGCGCGCGATGGTGCGGGGGCTCGTCATCAACAAATTCCGCGGCGACCGGGAGATTCTGCGGCCGGGGCTCGACCAGATCGCGGACATCACCGGCGTGCCGGTCGTGGGCGTGGTGCCCTGGCTCGACGTTGACATCGACGACGAGGACAGCCTCTCCGAGCGGCTCACGGGCCGCGGCGGCCCTGCGCTTGTCGACATCGCGGTCGTGCGCCTGCCCCGCATCGCCAACTTCACCGATTTCGCCCCGCTCGAGCGGATCCCCGGCGTCTCGGTGCGGTATGCCGCGTCGCCTGCCGCGCTGGGAAATCCCGACCTCATCGTCCTGCCGGGCAGTAAGAACACGATGGAGGACCTTCTGTGGCTGCGGCAGAACGGGCTGGAGGCCGCCGTCAAAAAGCACGCGGCGGCGGGCGGCGCGGTGCTGGGCATCTGCGGCGGCTACCAGATGCTCGGCGAGCGCCTCGCAGACCCCGACGGGGTCGAGCACGGCGGGACGCTCTGCGGCCTCGGCCTGCTGCCCGTCCGGACGGTGTTCGCCAAAGAAAAGACCCGTACCCGCGTGACGGGCCGCTTTGAAAGGGCGGAAGGGATTTTTTCCGGGCTTTCGGGCGCGGCGTTCGAGGGCTACGAAATCCACATGGGCCGCACGGAGCGGGACTGCCCGCCGCTGATGGAGCTGCGTACCGGGCGGGGAGAAGGGAAGCCGGACGGCGCGTCGCGCGGGAATGTCTGCGGCAGCTATGTGCACGGGCTCTTCGACAGCGGCGAGACCGCCGCCGCGCTGGTGTGCTGCCTCTGTAAGGCAAAAGGGCTTGACACATCCGATATCGCGGCCGTCGATGCGAAGTCCTACCGGGAGGCGCAGTACGACAAGCTCGCGGCGGCGGTGCGGGAGAGCCTCGACATGGGCGCGGTCTACAAAATTTTGGAGGAAGGCATATGAACGAGGGACTCATCCACATCTACTGCGGGGACGGCAAGGGCAAGACGACCGCCGCGATCGGGCTTGCGGTGCGCGCCGCCGGACGGGGCATGCCGGTGCTGATCGCGCAGTTTCTAAAGGGGAGGGAGAGCGGCGAGCTGCACGCGCTCGCGAAAATCCCCGAAATCACCCTTCTGCGCGGCAAGGCGGGTGACAAGTTCACCTTCCAGATGGACGAGCGGGAGCTCCAGCAGACCTACGACGAGAACAGCAAGCTCCTGCTTTCCGCCGTGGAGGCGGCGCGGGCGGGGGATTGCAGGCTGCTGGTCCTCGACGAGATCATGGGGGCGCTCTCGACCGGGACGGTGGACGCCGACCTGCTGCGCAGCTTTGTCGAGCGAAAGCCGGCGGAACTCGAGCTGGTCCTCACCGGCCGCAACCCGCCCGGCTGGCTGGTCGAGGCGGCCGATTACGTCTCGGAGATCCAAAAGCGAAAACACCCCTTCGACCGGGGAATTCCCGCGCGCGAGGGAATCGAACTGTGAGGGACGCCATGAAACGAGAACTGGAACATCTGCTGCCCGCCGACATCGAGCGGCGCAGCTTCGAGATTATTTCGGCGGAGCTGGAGGGGCGGGGGATCGCGCTTTTGGAGGAGACGGCCCCCATCGTCAAGCGGGTCATCCACACGACCGCCGACTTCGATTACGCGGAAAGTCTCGTCTTTTCGCCCGGCGTTGTGGAGACGGCGCGCGCCGCACTGCGCGCGGGCGCGGCCGTCGTGACCGACACGCAGATGGCGCGCGCGGGGATCAACAAGACCTCCCTCGCCCGGTTCGGCGGGGAGGTCCGCTGCTTCATGTCCGACCCGGACGTGGCCGCCGGGGCAAAGGAAAACGGCACGACCCGCGCCGTCGCGTCGATGGACAAGGCCTCCGCGCTGCCGGGGCCGCTCCTCTTCGCGGTCGGCAACGCCCCCACGGCGCTCATCCGCCTCTGCGAGCTCGTTTCCGATGGAAATCTACAGCCCGCGGCGGTGATCGGCGTGCCGGTGGGGTTTGTGAATGTCGTCGAGGCCAAGGAGCTGCTGCTCGAAAGCGGTGTCCCCTGCATTGTCGCGCGAGGGCGCAAGGGGGGCAGCAACGTCGCCGCCGCGATCATGAACGCCCTGCTCTACGGAATGGAAGGCGGCCGGTAAACACATAAAAAAAGGGGCGCGGAACCGCTTTGGTTCCGCGCCCCTTTCTGCATTGGCGGATTATTTGAGGATCGTCTTGAACCGCTCCATCGCTTCGGCGGTCTGCTCCCGGCTGGAAAATCCGGTGAGGCGGAAATACCCCTCGCCGTTGACGCCGAAGCCCGCGCCCGGCGTGCCGACGACGGCGGCGTTTTCGAGCAGGTAGTCGAAGAACTCCCACGACTTCATGCCGTTCGGGCACTCCATCCAGATGTAGGGGGAGTGGATGCCGCCGAAGTAGCGGATGCCCAGCTCGGAAAGGGTGTCGGCGATGAGGCGGGCGTTCGCCTTGTAGTAGCCGACCATCTCGCGCGACTGGCGCACGCCCTCGTCGGAGAAGACGGCGGCCGCGCCGCGCTGGATGATGTAGGAGACGCCGTTGAACTTGGTGGTCTGCCGGCGGAGCCACATGCGGTTGAGGGAGAGCGTCTCGCCGTCGGGGGCGCGCATCGTCAGCTCCCTGGGCACCACGGTGTAGGCGCAGCGGGTGCCGGTGAAGCCGGCCGTTTTGGAGAGGGAGCAGAACTCGATCGCGCATTTCTTCGCGCCCTCGACGGCGAAGATGCTGCGGGGGAGGCTGTCGTCCCCGATGAACGCCTCATAGGCCGCGTCGAAGAGGATGACCGCTTTGTGTTCGAGCGCGTAGGCGACCCACGCCTTCAGCTGGTCGAGGGTATAGACCGCACCGGTCGGGTTGTTGGGGGAGCAGAGGTAGATGAGGTCGGCGTGGATGTCGGGATTGGGCATCGGCAGAAAGCCGTTTTCAGCGTTGGCATTGAGGTAGAGCACCTCGCGGCCGTCCATGACGTTGGTGTCGACGTAGACGGGGTAGACGGGGTCGGGGATGAGCACGACGTTGCCGACGTCAAACAGGTCGGTGATATTGCCGACATCGCTCTTCGCGCCGTCGCTGACGAAAATCTCGTCCGGGTCGAGGGAGACGCCGTGCCCGGCGTAATAGCCCTGAATGGCGCCGCGCAGGAAATCGTAGCCCTGCTCGGGGCCGTACCCGTGGAAGGAGGCGGCGTGCGCCATCTCGTCGACCGCGCCGTGCAGGGCGGAGACGACCTCGGGCATGAGCGGGAGGGTCACGTCGCCGATTCCCATCCGGATGATCTTTTTGTCGGGATGCGCCGCCGTAAAGGCGTTCACCCGCTTTGCGATATCGGAAAACAGGTAACTCTCCTTGAGGTTCTGGTAGTGTTCATTGAGCTTTGGCATCGTTCATCACTCCTGTTGAGATATCAAAAATGCCCGCCGCGCGTCAGCGTACCGGGCATTTTTCAGTCGCTTTATAGATCGATTTCCATCACGCCGTCGAAGACGTGGGCGGCGGGGCCCTCCATCAGGACGGTAAAGTCCTCCCGGCAGGTGATTTTCAGTTCGCCGCCGCGCAGGCGCACGGTGACCTCGTCGCCGGCGTCGCAGTGCCCGTTGACAACCGCCGCGACGACCGCCGCGCAGGCGCCGGTGCCGCAGGCGAAGGTCTCGCCGCTTCCGCGCTCCCACACCCGCATTTTGAGAGTCTGACGGTCGACGAGCTCGATGAATTCAGTGTTGATGCGGTCGGGGAATTTCTCGTGGTTTTCAAAGAGGGGGCCGATGTCCTCGAGCGGCAGGTCCTCCACGTCGTCGCAGAAGATGACGGCGTGGGGATTTCCCATCGAGACGCAGGTGACGAGAAAGACCTCCCCGTGCACAAGCATCGGCTGGCTGACAAAGTCGTCATAGTCGGTTTCGACGGGGATATCCCTGGCGCGCAGGGACGCCCTGCCCATATCGACCCGCACGGTCGACACCTTTCCATCCTCCAGCGTGAGCTCAAGCGTCTTGACGCCGCTTCTGGTGTCGATCTGCAAGGTTTTGCGGTCGGTAAACCCGCGGTCATAGACGTATTTTCCGACGCAGCGGATGGCGTTGCCGCACATCTTTCCCTCCGAGCCGTCGGCGTTAAACATGCGCATCTCAAAATCCGCCCGATCGGAGGGGCAGATGAGGATGAGGCCGTCGGAGCCGACGCCGAAGTGGCGGTCGCTCACGATGCGCGCCACCTCCTCCGGGTGCTTGAGCTTGTGCTCGAGGCAGTTGACGTAGATATAGTCGTTCCCGAGGCCGTGCATCTTGGAAAAATGTAGCTTCAATTCCTTCGTTCCTCCATGGTTTCGGCGGACGGCTGCCGTCCGGTTCTTCCAAAGGCTTCTTCTGACTCTTTATTTTAACGCAAACCTTCACTCTTGTAAAGTGAAAAAAGCGGCGGCTTGTGCGCTGGAGACGTTTATGCTACAATATCCGCATGACAGACAGCCCCGCCGCCCGCTCTGCGGCAGGCGCGGAGGCGGAAGAAAAGAGGAGACTTTTCAGATGAAGAAGCTGAGGACATCCCAGATGACCGCGCGTTTTTCCTCGTCGCTGGAGGCCGTTTGGGAGGCCGTGACCGATAACACCGATTTTTCCTGGCGCAGCGATCTTAACCATATCGATACCAAGCCGGACGGCGTCACCTTCGTGGAATACCCCAAAAAGGGGAGCGAGACGGTCTTTACAATCACTGAAAAGCAGCCGGGGCGGCTCTACGCCTTCCACATGGAGCACGCGATGTTCACCGGAGAATGGACGGGCGAGTTCTCCAAAACGGAGGAGGACGGCACCGAGGTGGTCTTTACCGAGCGGCTCACCGTCCGAAACCCGGCGGTCTGGCTGCTGTCCTACCTGCTGATGGACCTGCGGGGGATGCAGGAGACCTATATCCGCGACCTGCGGCGGAAACTGGGGGAGAGCGATGAAAAAGATTGATATCTTCGATTCGACCCTGCGGGACGGCGCGCAGGGGGAGGGGGTCTCCTTCTCGGTCGAGGATAAGCTCGCCATCGCGCGGGCGCTCGACCGGGCGGGGGTCGACTATATTGAGGCGGGCAACCCCCACAGCAACCCGAAGGACGAGGAGTTTTTCCGCCGCGCCGCCGGCGAGCTCCGCCTTTCCCACGCGCGGCTGGTGGCGTTCGGCTCGACCCGCCGCCGGGACTCGTCGGCCGGGGAGGACAAAAACGTCGCCGCCCTGCTTGAGACGGGGACGGCCTGCGTCGCGGTTTTCGGCAAGGCGAGCGAATGGCAGGCCCGCGAGGTGCTCGGCACCACGCCGGAGGAAAACCTCCGGATGATCGCCGACACGGTGGCGTATCTGGCCGAGGCGGGCAGGCGGGTCTTTTTCGACGCGGAGCATTTTTTCGACGGGTATAAGCACAACCCGCTCTACGCCATGCAGGCGCTCAAGGCGGCCGCCGACGCGGGCGCCTGCAAGCTCATCCTCTGCGATACGAACGGCGGGTGCTTCCCCGACGAGATCCGGGCGATCACCGCGGAGGCGGTCAAGGTCTTCCCCGGAAAGATCGGCATCCACTGCCACGACGACACCGGCTGCGCCGTCGCGGACACCCTGGCGGCGGTGAAGGCCGGCGCGGACCATGTGCAGGGGACCTATATCGGCTTTGGGGAACGGTGCGGCAACACGAACCTCTCCACCGTGATCGCGGATCTGCAGCTCAAGCTCGGCTTCCAGTGCGTCCCGGCCGACTGCATCGCCCGGATGACGGGCGCGGCGCGGATCATTTCCGAGATTTCCAACGTGCGCCTCTCCCATTCGATGCCCTATGTCGGCAAGAGCGCCTTCGCCCACAAGGGCGGGATGCACGTCGACGGGGTGAAAAAGAACCCCTCCGCTTTTGAGCATGTTGACCCCGCCGCGGTGGGGAACCACCGGCAGATCCTGCTTTCCGAGGTGAGCGGGCGCAGCGCGCTGATCGCGAAGATCAGCGAGGTCGTCCCGGGGCTCACCAAGGATTCCCCCGAGCTTGAGACGCTGGTCGGGGAGCTCAAGGAGCTGGAGTTTCAGGGTTACCAGTTCGAGGCGGCGACCGCCAGCTTCGAGATGGTGGTGCTCAAGGAACTGGGAAGGTTCCGTCCCTTCTTCGCCCTCGAGCTGTTCCGGATCATCGGCGAACAGGACAGCGCGGACCGGCACATGGCCTCCGCGATGGTCAAGGTGCGGGTGGGCGACCGCTATGAGATCACCGCCGACGAAGGCGACGGCCCGGTCCACGCGCTCGACCGCGCGCTGCGCAAGGCGCTCGAGGTCTTTTACCCGAACCTCGCGGGGGTCCGCCTCATCGACTACAAGGTGCGCGTCATGGACACCGGGAAGGCGACCGCCGCGATGGTGCGCGTCCTGATCGAATCGTCCGACGGGGAGAACGCCTGGACGACGGTCGGCGTGTCCACCGACATCATCAACGCCTCCATCCGGGCGCTCGTCGACTCGATGGAGTATAAGCTCTACCGCGATTCCCTCAAGCGGGAGGCGCCCTGACGGGCGGAAACCGGACACGAAAAAGAGGACCGGGCGTAAGCCCGGTCCTCTTTTTCGACCATGCCGTTTATTCCTTGCCGATGATGCGGTCCGCGACGTAGAGTCCGTTGGCGGACGCCTGCGAGAGGGAGCGGGTGAAGCCCGCGCCGTCGCCGACGGCGTAGATGCCGGGGCAGCCGTCGATCTCGAAATCGGTGCACTTGGGGCGCGCCGAATAGTATTTGCACTCGATGCCGTAGAGGAGGGTGTCGTAGTTGGCGGTGCCGGGGGAGATCTGGTCGAGCGCGTGGAGGGTCTCGACGATGTTGTCGAGCTGGCGCTTAGGCATGCAGAGGCTCAAATCGCCCGGCACGGCGGAAAGGGTGGGGCGCACGGTGCCCTGACGCAGGCGTTTCTCATCGGTGCGCCGGCCGAGCTCGAGGTCGCCGAGCCGCTGGACGAGCACGCTGCCGCCGCTGATGAGGTTGGCCAGGCTCGCGACGTGGCGGGCGTATTCGATCGGCTCGCGGAAAGGCTGGGTGAAGTTGGTGGTCGAGAGCAGCGCGAAATTGGAGTTCTGCGTCTTGCGCGCCTCGTCGCGGTAGGCGTGGCCGTTGACGGTCAGGACCCCGTTGGTGTTCTCAGTGACGACCTGCCCGCGGTCGTTGAAGCAGAACATGCGGATGATATCGCCGTAGCCCTTCGAGCGGTAGCGGATTTTCGGCTCGTAGATCTTCTTCGCAAAGTCCTCCCACACCATCGAGGGCAGCTCGACGCGCACGCCGACGTCCACCTGGTTGTTGTGCAGGGGGATGTCGTTCTCCTCGCACCAGGCGGAGAAGAAGCGGCTGCCCGCGCGGCCGACGGCGAAGATGATCTTGCCGGCCTCGACGGCCTGCTCGCCCTCCGCGGTTTTGACGGTGAGGATGTGGGACTCCCGGTCCACGCCGACCACGTCCGCGCCGGTGTGGATTTCCACCCGCTCGGCGAGCGCGTGAATGAGCTTTTTCATCGTCTCGAAGTTGGAGTCGGTGCCCAGGTGCTTGAGCTGGGCCTGGCTCATGTGCAGGTCGTATTCGAGGCAGCGTTTCTTGAGCTCGTTGCTCGGCTGGAACCGCTCGGTTGTCGCGCCGAATTTGACGAGGATCTGATCCGCCTGCTCGATGTAATCGAGCACCGTCTCATCGGGGAGGAACTCGGTGAGCCAGCCGCCGTATTCGGTACTGATCACGTATTTGCCGTCCGAAAAGGCGCCCGCGCCCGCGAGCCCCTCCATGATGGCGCAGGATTTGCACTTGACACAGGTGCTCACCTTTTTGGTGATGATCGGGCAGACGCGCTTTTCGATGGGGCTGCCCTTTTCAAACAGCGCGACCGAAAGGGAGGGCGCGCGTTCCGAAAGGCGCCACGCGGCCATCAGGCCGCCGATGCCGCCGCCGATGATGGCGATGTCATACTGCTTTTTCACGTGATCAGTCTCCTTTGTTTTGTTTGCGCAGGTGCACCCGGAAGGCGGGCGTCACCATCAGGCGGGAGCGGCGCTTTTTGTGCAGCGCGGTGTTATAGACCTTGAGCACGTATTCCGCAAGGTTGACCGCGCCGCTCTGCTGGACCGAGCGCCGAGCGGAGGCGCGCAGGGCGGAGAGCCTGTCCGCCGGCATGGTTTTGAGCATGCGGATCTTGTCCGCCATGTCCTTAGCGTCGTGGAAGATGTAGCCGTTGACCCCGTCGCGCACCTGCCCCTCGTTGAGCGGATCGATGATCTGCAGGACGGGCAGGCCCATCGCCATCCCCTCGAGCATGGAGATGGAATCGGTGTCGGAGGTGGAGGCGGTGATATAGAAGTCGCACGTCCCCACATAGGGCGGCATGTCCGTGTGGAGCACCTTGCCCGCGAAGGTGACCATGTCGGTGATGCCCAGACGGACGGCCTGTTCCTCCAGCTCCTCCCGGCAGGGGCCGTCCCCGATGACGAGCAGCCGGATGTTTTCCTCCGGCCGGATGGTCTTTTTCCAGTAGTCGAGCAGCAGGTCGACGCTCTTCTCCCGACCGAGCCGCCCGACGAAGAGGCCGACCGTTTCGCCGTGCTGATAGCCGAATTTTTCACGGAAGGCGTTCTTCTTTTCCTCCGGGATCTTTCCGGGATCGAACATGTCGAGGTCGACGGGGTTCGGGATCACGTTGACCGGCTTATAGACGCCCGCCTTGCGGAAGTATTCCTCGCATTTTTTGGAGGGCCCGGTGACCTCCTGCGCCAGCTTCGCGAACAGCTTGGTATATTGGTGGGAAAATTTCGTCGCGGCCGGTACGAGCGGCTGGGGCGCGATATAATAGATGTACTCGTCGTACATCGTGTGCAGCGTGTAGACGAGCGCGACGCGCAGCACCTTGGCGATCATCATCCCCGACAGCCCGATGCCGAACTCGTTGTGGATATGGATGACGTCGGGACGGAATTGATAGACGTATTTGAGCCGCGTGGTGGAGAGCGGCATGGCCACGCCGTAGCCGTAGAAGCGCTTGGAGGTGTGGGCGGGGCAGTGGAGGACGCCGTCGGAGACATAGTGCCGGCGCGCGGAGGCGTCGGCGGTGACGATCAGGACCTCGTGCCCGAGCTGTTCCAGCCCGTCCTTGAGGGATTTGACGTGGGTGACGACCCCGTTGACATGGGGGAGGTAGGTTTCTGTAAAAAGTGCAACACGCATGGTACACGCTCCTGTTCCTTTGGCGTTGTGGTCTGCGGATGCGGATTCAGGCAGCTGCCGGATGATCGCGGGCCCGCTGAGGATAGAACGAGTTTCCACGCGGGATGACTTCACTTGTAACGGCCGCAGATGGGCCCTGTCTTTCATTAGTATAACAATTTTGCACGCAGAAAGCAAATCCCGCCGCCCCGGGCGGATTACATTTGCTAAATCGGTCGAAAAGGTGTAAACTATCGATGACAACCCGGAGGGGCGCTGAAAGAAAAGGACGAGGTGACACGCAATGCCGATTGATATGAAGCGGAACCTGACGATGCTGACGGATTTCTACGAGATTACGATGTCCAACGGCTATCTGGAATATGGGCTCGAGGAGCGCACGGCGGTCTTCGACATGTTCTTCCGGAAGATTCCGGACGACGGAGGTTTCGCAATATTCGCGGGGCTCGAGCAGCTGATCGAGTACATCAAGGATTTGGAATTCACCGAGGAGGACATCGAGTTTCTGCGCGGCAAGGGGCAGTTCAGCGAGGCGTTCCTGGCCTACCTGAAGAATTTCCGGTTCTCCTGCGACATCTGGTCGATGAGGGAGGGCACGCCGGTGTTCCCCTACGAGCCGGTCGTGGTGGTGCGCGGCCCGATCATCCAGGCGCAGATGATCGAGACGATGGTGCTGCTCACCATCAACCACCAGTCGCTCGTGGCAACCAAGGCCAACCGCATGTGCCGCGCCGCCGAGGGGCGGCCGATCTCCGAATTCGGCTCCCGCCGCGCCCAGAGCTACGACGCGGCGATCCTGGGCGCGCGCGCGACCTACATCGGCGGCTGCTCGGCGACCGCCTGCGCGATCGCCGACCGCGACTACGGCATTCCCGCGGTGGGCACGATGGCCCACAGCTGGGTGCAGGTGTTCGACAGCGAGTACGACGCCTTCAAAAACTACGCGCAGGTCTACCCCGACAACTGCATTTTCCTCGTGGACACCTACAACGTCGTCAAGTCGGGCATCCCCAACGCCATCCGCGTTGCGGACGAGATCCTCAAGCCGATGGGCAAGCGGCCCAAGGCGGTGCGCATCGACAGCGGCGACATCGCCTACCTCTCCAAGAAGGCGCGCCGCATGCTCGACGACGCGGGCTATCCCGACTGCAAGATCATGGCGACCAACTCGCTCGACGAATACATCATCCGCGACCTGCTGCTCCAGGGCGCGCAGGTCGACCTCTTCGGCGTCGGCGAAAACCTCATCACAAGTAAGTCCGACCCCGTGTTCGGCGGCGTCTACAAGCTCGCCGCGGTCGAGCGCGGCGGAGTGCTCGTCCCCAAGATCAAGGTGAGCGAGAGCATTGAAAAGATCACGACCCCCTGCTTCAAGGACGTCTACCGGTTCTACAACCGCGAAACGGGGCAGGCGATCGCCGACTATGTGACGGTGCGCGGCGAGACGGTCGACGACTCCCAGCCGATCACCATCTTCGATCCGATGGCGACCTGGAAAAAGAAGACGGTTCGCAACTTTACCGCCAAGAGCATCCTCACCCAGGTGTTCGACAAGGGGAGATGCGTCTACGAGCTGCCCAAGCTCGACGACATCCGCAATTACTGCGCCGACCAGGTGGCCCACCTGTGGGACGAGGTCAAGCGGTTCGAGCATCCGCACCGCTATTATGTCGACCTGTCCGACCGGCTGTGGAACGAGCGGAACGACCTGCTCGAACGGATCAACGCGGAATAGAAAAAATATTTGTACGCGGGACGCGGCTTTTGCCGTGTCCCGCGTGTTTTTTTTGCTGTGCCCCCTGCACAAACGGACAGGGCGGCTCGGCGTGGGTTTTGTGTAGGGGAGCCAGCCCTGTCTGCCGGTTAAAGAATTGTTTACAAAGTACGAGCCAATAATTTTGGATAATCTGTACAAATTCGGAAAAAGAAAAAGAATTGATGGCCTGATATTGCTTTTTTCAGGATTTTTGATATAATGATGTGTATGCAGTGGGAATACAATTGTATTTCTACCGCTGAATTCCGACAATTATTTCAAAATTGGGAGGAAAGATTTATGAAGAGAGTTTTAGCGATTGTCCTGTCGGCCGTTATGGCGCTGACCCTTCTGGCCGGCTGCGGCGACAACAGCACGCCCGCGCCGGCTCCCGCCGGCGATAACGCGGCCCCGGCGGCCGACGCGGCCCCCGCGGCGGGCGGCGACGTCATCAAGATCGGCGTCTTCGAGCCGCAGACGGGTGAGAACGGCGGCGGCGGCCTCCAGGAGGTCTACGGCATCCGCTATGCCAACCAGCAGTTCCCGACCGTCAAGGTGGGCGACAAGGAATATAAGATCGAACTGGTCGAGGCGGACAACAAGTCCGACAAGACCGAGGCGGTCACCGCCGCGCAGAGCCTGATCAGCGCGGGCTGCTCGGTCATCCTCGGCTCCTACGGCTCGGGCGTTTCGATCGCGGCGGGCGAGATCTTCTCCGACGCGCAGGTCCCGGCCATCGGCTGCTCCTGCACCAACCCGCAGGTCACGCTGGGCAACGACTTCTACTATCGCGTCTGCTTCCTCGATCCCTTCCAGGGCACCGTGATGGCGAACTACGCGGCGCAGGACGGCGCCAAGACCGCGGCGGTCATCACCCAGCTGGGCGACGACTATTCCTCCGGTCTCGGCAACTTCTTCAAGAACGCGTTCGTCAAGCTGGTCGGCGAGGACTCCATCGTTGCGGAGGAGCAGTTCCAGACCAACCAGACCGACTTCAAGGCGATCCTCACCAACATCAAGGCCGCGAACCCGGACGTCATCTTTGCTCCGTCCTCCATCGCGACCGCTCCGCTGATCATCAAGCAGGCCCGTGAGCTGGGCATCACCGCGAAGATCATGGCCGGCGACACCTGGGAGAACGGCTCGATCATCGAGAACGCGGGCGCCGACGCCGAGGGCGTGACGCTGTCCACCTTCTTCGACGAGGGCGACACCTCCAACGCGGTTGCCACCGACTTCATCAAGGGCTTCAAGGAGTATCTCGTGGCCAACGGCCAGGACGAGATCATCCCGGCCGTCTCCGCGCTGGGCTACGACGCTTACCTCGCGGCCGTCAAGGCGATCGAGACTGCGGGCTCCACCGATCCCGTCGCCATCCGCGACGCGCTCAAGGGCGTGGAGTTCGAGGGCGTGACGGGTGCCATCTCCTTCGACGAGAACGGCGACGCCAACAAGGACAAAGCCTTCATCAAGGTTGTTGAGAACGGCCAGTTCAAGTTCCTCAAGACCGTCTCCGTCGGCGAATAATCCGGAATCTCTGAACGGCAGGGCGGGGGACGGCTCGTCTCCCGCCCTGCTGATTCCCGCATCCCTCGCCCGCATGCGCCGCATAACCGATGCGCGCGTACCGTTTGTGCGGTATTGAACCATGCTATAGTTTGGGGGCTTTTGCACATGAGTCTGACAACCATTTTGCAGCATTGCCTGACCGGGATCTCGCTGGGCGGCGCATACGCGCTGATCGCCATCGGGTATACGATGGTCTATGGCATCCTGCGCCTGATCAACTTCGCCCACGGCGATATTTTCATGATGGCGGGATATTTTATGGTCTTCGCCATGGCGAGCTTCCCCTGGCAGGTCGCCATCCCCCTCGTGATCGTCGGCACCATCGTGATGGGCGTCGTCATCGAGCGGGTGGCCTACAAGCCGCTGCGCACCGCGCCGCGCATGTCGATCATGATCTCCGCGATCGGCGTCTCCTACCTGCTCCAGAACCTGGCTACATATCTTTTCACCGCGATTCCCCGCGGATACCCCGAGATCCCCTTCCTGAAGAAGATTTTCCACATCGGGGCGCTCTCCGCGTCGCTGGTCACCTTCCTGACCCCCGTGCTCACCATCCTGCTTGTGATCTTTTTGATGCTGCTCATCAAAAAGACCAAGGTCGGCATGGCGATGCGCGCCGTCAGCAAGGACTTTGAGACCTCCCAGCTGATGGGCATTAAGATCAACAACATCATCAGCGCCACCTTTGTGATCGGTTCGGCGCTGGCCGCGGTGGGTTCGATCCTCTATTTCACCGACCGTATGTCGGTGACCCCCTTCTCCGGCACCCTGCCGGGCCTCAAATGCTTTGTCGCGGCGGTGTTCGGCGGCATCGGGAGCATCCCCGGCGCGGTCGTGGGCGGCTTTGTGATCGGCATCGCCGAGACGCTGCTCGTCGCGATGGGCTATTCGACCTTCAGCGACGCGTTTACCTTCCTTCTGCTGATCGTCATGTTGCTGTTCAGGCCGACCGGCCTCTTCGGCGAAAAAAGTACGGATAAGGTGTGACGCATATGAAAAAGGGTACAAAGCGCATCTGCTCCCTCGTGCTCCTCGTGCTGATCGCCTTGCTGCTGTTCTGGCTTGAGGCGAACAAGAGCGGGCAGGGGATGCTGATCTCCATCCTGCAAAAGAGCGCCATTCTGGCGATCGTCGCCGTTTCGATGAACCTGCTCAACGGCTTTACCGGCCTCTTTTCGCTGGGCCAGGCGGGCTTCATGTCGATCGGCGCCTATATCACGGCAATCCTGACCATCCCGGTTGTCAACCTGGACGGCGTCTACTATATGAACGGCGTGGCCCCCTGGGTGCGCGCGCTCAAAGAGGGGATGGAGGCCGGCCCCTCGTGGCTCCAGTCGGTCTATCCCTTCCTCGCGCTCATCGTCGGCGGCCTGGTCGCCGCCGGCTTCGCGGCGCTCATCGGCATCCCGGTGCTGCGCCTCAAGAGCGACTACCTCGCAATCGCGACCCTCGGCTTCTCCGAGATCATCCGCGCGATCTTTTCGAGCCCCCAGATGGACACAATTACCAACGGCTCCTACGGGCTCAACAAGGTGCCCACCTTCCCGAAGTTCTTCGGGCTGCCCTCCCTCTTTACCCCCTTCATCATCGCGGGGGTCACCATCGCGCTGATGGTGCTGCTGATCAACTCCTCCTACGGCCGCGCCTTCAAGGCGATCCGCGAGGACGAGGTCGCCGCCGAGGCGATGGGCATCAGCCTCTTCCGGCACAAGGAGCTCTCCTTTGTGGTCAGCTCCTTCTTCACCGCGATTTCGGGCGGCCTGCTCGCGATGTTCATGCGCTCGATCGAGGCCAAGACCTTCAGCATCGCGCTCACCTACGACATCCTGCTCATCGTCGTCATCGGCGGCATCGGCAGCGTTTCGGGGAGCGTGCTCTCCGCCTTCCTCGTCACCGCGAGCAAGGAGTGGTGGCTGCGCTTCTTCGACCAGCCGCTGACGATCGGCGGCTGGCAGGTGCCCCTCTTCCGCACCGGCTTCCGCATGGTCATCTTCTCGATCCTGCTGATGGCGGTCGTGCTCTTCTACCGCAGGGGCATCATGGGAAACAGTGAATTCAGCTGGGACGGCGTCGCCCGTCTCCCGGGCCGGATCAAGGGTTGGTTCTCCCGTAAGCGGCCCGCCCACGAAGCAGCGGGGGGTGACGGGATATGAGCGGACATGTGCTGGAACTCCAAAACCTCACCATGCAGTTCGGCGGCGTGGTCGCGGTCGACGATTTGTCGATGTATGTGGACAAAGGGGAGATCGTCGCGCTGATTGGGCCGAACGGCGCGGGCAAGACGACCGCCTTCAACATGATCACCGGCGTCTACGCCCCGACCAACGGAGCGATCTTTTTCAACGGCGAGCAGATCATCTCCAACCACCCGCAGGGGAATATGAAGAAGCTCTACCAAGGCGGCAGCGCGGGCAAGTTCCCGAACGTCATGGTGAAGCTCCCCGACGTGATCACAAAGCTGGGCATCGCCCGGACGTTTCAGAACATCCGGCTTTTCAAGGACCTGACGGTCTTTGAAAATGTCCTGATCGCCAAGCATATGCGCTCCAAGGCGGGCGTCTTTGCCGCGACCTTCCGCCTCAACGCGAAGGAGGAGCGGGCGATGCGCGCCGAGACGATGCGCCTTTTGGAGATCCTTGAGCTTGCGGACCTCCGGGACGAGACGGCGAGCAACCTGCCCTACGGCAAGCAGCGCCGCCTGGAGATCGCCCGCGCGCTCGCGACCGAGCCGAGCCTGCTTCTGCTCGACGAGCCCGCGGCGGGCATGAACCCGCAGGAGACCGCCGAGCTGACCGCGTTTATCAAGCAGATCCGCGACGACTTCAAGCTGACCGTCTTTATGATCGAGCACCACATGGACCTGGTCATGGAGATTTCCGACCGCATCTACGTGCTCGACTTCGGCAAGCTCATCGCGGCGGGCACGCCCGACGAGGTACAGAACAACCAGCGCGTGATCGACGCGTATTTGGGGGTGGCCGACGATGCTTAACATCAGCAACCTGAAGGTGAATTACGGCGGCATCGAGGCTGTCAAGGGAATATCCTTTACTGTTCCGGAGAAGAGCATCGTGACGCTCATCGGCGCGAACGGCGCGGGCAAGAGCACGACCCTGCGCGCGATCGCCGGACTGGTCCCCATCAAGGGGGGCACGATCGAGTTTTTGGGCAAACAGATCAGCGGCCTGCCGAGCGAAAAGATCGTCGGCACGGGCATTACCCTCGTCCCCGAGGGCAGGCGGGTCTTTCCCGACCTCACGGTGCTTGAAAACATCAAGATCGGCGCCTACCTGCGCAAGGATGACCTGACCGACGATATCAACTGGGTCTACGACCTCTTCCCGAGGCTCAAGGAGCGCTCCTGGCAGCTCGCGGGCACCCTCTCGGGCGGCGAGCAGCAGATGCTCGCGGTCGGGCGCGCCCTCATGAGCCGCCCCAAGCTCATCATGATGGATGAGCCGTCGCTCGGCCTCGCGCCCCTCATCGTGCAGGGGATTTTCGACATCATCAAGGAGATCAACCGGCAGGGGGTCACCATCCTGCTCATCGAGCAGAACGCGAACCTCGCGCTGCGCGCCGCCGACTACGGCTATGTGCTCGAGACGGGCAATATCACGCTGGACGGCACCGGCGCCGAGCTGCTCGAAAACGAGGACGTGAAAGCCGCTTATCTCGGCAAAAAGAAAAAATGAACAGGGAACCAAAAGCGGGCCGGCTGACGCCGGCCCGCTTTTTTTGCAGTATTTCAGGGGGAATCCGCCACTTTTATGTAAGGACGGGTGTGAAACCCCTTCCTTACAGGGTAGGCTGCCCGCGCAAAACGCGCGTTTTTTGATCCGGCAGAACCCTGCCGACCATAGTATCACCGGGCGCTGCCGCAGATATGCGCGGCGGCTGCCGCTTCCAAAAGATTGTGCTTTTCCCGTTTTTTTGCTATGATGGACCTATTGAAAAGGACGAGGGGGAACGGACGGCGATGCGGAAAAGAGCGTTTGTCAGGCTGGCTGGAATCCTCTGCGCCTTTGCGCTTACCGTGCCGGTTTTCGCCGCCTCCTACGTGGACGACTGCGACAGCCTCGCGCCGGACGGGACGCGGAGCTACGGCGGCTTCTCCGAGGCGGTCGGAGATTTTGACGTCTTCTCCGGATGGGGTACCTGCGGCGACGCGACGGCGCTGGCCGTCGGCGGGCGGGAGGCGCAGGCGACCTACCGGGTCAGCGGCGCGGAATCGGTGGAGGTGTCGTTTTACGCCAGCCTGAGCACCTGCGCCACGCCCTACGGGAAGGACGCGTTTACGCTCGGCGGGCAAAGCGCCGAGGCCCTGCTGAACGCGCGGCGCTGCTTTTATGACCGCGCGGCGGACGTCGTTTTTTTGACCGAGAACGGCAGAAACTTCTCCCTGCAATATGATCCCTTTTACGGACTGCTCCTCCGGGAGGACGGCCGGCCGCTTTCGGACGACTGCTTCTGGGGGCTCAACCTCTCCGTTTCGCGGGACGGCTCCGCCTTTACGCCCCTGCGGGACGTCACGCTCGCGCGGGTGGAGTCGCAGTGGCTCGAGCTCTCCACCGGCCGCTACTATCGCGAGACCTGTACGGCCCGGCTTCCGGAGGGCACCCGCTACGTCCGGGCGGCCTTCGAGGACTTTCGGTCGCTGGAGGAGGTCCCCGACCGGACCCGTGCGTTTTTGCTCGCGCGCGTGCGGTTTGACGGGGATGCCCTGACGTCGGGCGGCTCCGGTTCGGAGGAGTCCTCCTCCGTGCCGGGCGGAGAGAGCTCCTCCGTCCCCGACTCCTCCTCGCGGCTTCCCACGGCGGGCGGCGGGGGCGGCTCCGCTTCCGGCGGCGGTTCTGGCGGCCGGCTTTTGCGGGAACGGCGGGAGGCCGGGGCGGAAGCGCCCGCTTCCGCGGCCTTGGCCGAAGGCCCCGCCGCGGTCTCCCCGCGTGCCGCCGGGGAGCGTGGGGAAAGCGCCTCCCGAACGGAGGACACCTCCGCCCGTCCCGAGAGGCGGGAACCGGAGCCCTCCGGAGGCGTGGCCGTCTACCGGAACCTCGGCGGCGGGGACGCCGCCGGGCCCTCCGCTACTCCGCAGGAGAAGTTCGGCGGCATGGTCGGCGGGGGAGCGGGGCTCTACATCCTGCTCAGCTTCCTGCGCGGTGTGCGCCGGTGAGCGGATTGTTGACAAATACCCGGCGCCGTTTATAATAAAGAGTATCCATATTCGGGCGCGGCATCGGGCGCGCGGCGGGAATCCAAGGGGTTTCCGGACTCTGATAGCTATGGGAGGAAGGCCAAGTGAGCGAATTAATTTCCATTACGGTCGGCGCGCTGCTGGAGAAGGTCGCGAAGATGTATCCGGACGACCAGGCGGTCAAATATACCGACCGGCCCTTTAATATGACCTGGCGGCAGTTTGACGACGAGGTCAACCGCATCGCAAAGGGATTTTTGGCGATGGGGATCCGGAAGGGGGACCACGTGGCGATCTGGGCGACCAACGTGCCCGAATGGCTATTGACCCTCTTTGCGACCGCCAAAATCGGCGCGGTGCTCGTCACCGTCAACACCAACTACAAGGTGTTCGAGCTGGAATACCTGCTGCGGCAGTCGGATTCCAAGGCGCTCGTCATGATCAAGGGCTTCAAGGACGCGGACTATGTCGGCATCGTCAACGAGCTCTGCCCGACCCTCAAGGACTTTAAGGCGGGCGAGTACGACAATCCGATGCTGCCCTTCCTCAAGGACGTCGTCTATGTCGGCGAGGGCCCCGCGCCCGCCGGGATGTACGCGTGGGACGACCTGCGCCAGATGGGGGACGCGGTGCCCGAGGAGGAGTTCCGCGCGGTTTTCGACAGCATCGACCCGCAGGAGGTCGTCAATATGCAGTACACCTCGGGGACGACCGGCTTCCCGAAGGGCGTTATGCTCACCCACTTCAACATCGTCAACAACGGCAAGTGCATCGGCGACTGCATGAGGTTTTCCCATGACGACAAGCTCTGCATCTGCGTGCCCTTCTTCCACTGCTTCGGCCTGGTGCTCGCGGTCATGGCGGCGCTCACCCACGCGACTTCGATGGTCCCCATCGAGACCTACCGCCCGACCGAGGTGCTCAAGGCCCTCCAGAACGAGGAGTGCACCGCCGTGCACGGCGTTCCGACGATGTTCATCGCGATGCTCGAGCATCCGACCTTCTACGAATATAGATTCCCGCGCCTGCGCACCGGCATCATGGCGGGCTCGCCCTGCCCGATCAAGGTGATGCAGCTTGTCGTGGACAAGATGGGTATGCGGGAAATCACGATTACATACGGCCAGACGGAGGCGTCGCCCGCCTGCACGATGACCACCACCGAGGACAGCCTCGACCTGCGCGTCGCGACGGTGGGCCGCGCGATGCCCCATGTCGAGACGAAGATCGTCGACCCCGAGACGGGGGAGACGCTGCCCCCCTACCAGCAGGGCGAGTTCTGCGCGCGGGGCTACAACGTCATGCGCGGTTACTACAAGATGGAGGAGGCCACCCGCCAGGCGATCGACGAGGACGGCTGGCTGCACACGGGCGACCTCGCGATGGTCGACGAGAACGGCTACTACAAGATTACCGGCCGCATCAAGGATATGATCATCCGCGGCGGCGAGAACATCTACCCCAAGGAGATAGAGGAGTTCCTCTACACCCACCCGCTTGTGCGCGACGTGCAGGTGGTCGGCGTGCCGAGCAAGCAGTACGGCGAGGAGATCATGGCCTGCGTCATCCCGCGCGCGTGGGAGGACGGGCTCGACGAGGAAGAGATCAAACGCGCGGTGCGCGAGAATATGGCGCGCCACAAGGTCCCGAAGTACGTCCTGTTTATGGACCAGTTCCCGATGACCGCCAGCGGCAAGATCCAGAAGTTCAAGCTGCGCGAGATGGGCATCGAAAAGTTCGGCCTGCAGGACGACGCGGCGGTCGAGACCGCCTGAGCCGGGACTGCCCCGAATCTTGGCGGGACGGCGCGTCCGTTTCGCCATGACCCCGAATAGGAGTGAACCGCCAGATGGCCGTAAATGAACTGAACCTGTGCATGGGCTGCATGTCCCCTCTCTTCGAAGGGGAGACGTGCAGCGTCTGCGGATATCACGCGGACGCGTCGCCCGACCTGAACTACCTGCAGCCCGGCAGCGGGCTGGGCGGGCGGTATCTCGTCGGAAAGATGGTCGCGGACGACCCGGAGGGCGTCTGGTACGTCGGCTACGACCGTAGGGAGGAGGTGCGCGTCTGGCTGCGTGAGTACGCGCCCGGCTGCATCACCCGCCGCGATCACGAGAACTTCAGCGTGCAGCCGCTGGCCAGCTCGGAGGCGCAGTACAAGGCGCTCATGTCCGACTTTGAGGACCTATGCCGGTCGATCATGGCATTGCCCGCTGGGGAGAAGGTGCTCCCCGTCACCGACCTGCTCTATGAGAACAACACGATTTATGCGGTATACCGCTATATCAAGACGATTTCGCTGGAATCCTTCCTCGCGCGCAGCGGCGGCAAGATCCCCTGGAGACACGCCAAAAAGCTGCTGATGCCCCTCTTCCACACGGTCGTCAACTTCCACAAGGCGGGACTTATCCACCGGGGGCTTTCCCCGCGGACGGTCCACCTTGACCAGTCGGGCGCCCTGTGGGTGACCTGCTTTTCGATCGCGGCGGCCCGCACCAACAAGAGCGAGACGGGCGCGCAGCTCTTCGAGGGCTACGCCGCCCCCGAGCAGTACGCGCTCAACAGCTGGCAGGGCAACTGGACCGACGTCTACGCGCTGGGCGCGATCACCTACCGGACGGTGACGGGGGAGAACCCGCCCGCCGCGCTCGACCGCGTCTATGGCGACGACCTGCTCGACAGCCAGATGATCAGCGGCGAGATGACCGAAAACGTGGTGAGCGCGATCAACCGCGCCCTCGCGGTCGAGGTGGAGGACCGCATCCAGTCCGCCGAGCTCTACATATCCGGGCTGCTCGCGGACGCGGGCTCCAACACAGCGGTCTACACTGCCGCGCCGCGCAAATCCTACGAGACGCCCGACGACAGCGCCTACCGGCAGGAGATCCGCCGCGCCGCCGCCGAACGGGAGGCGCGGGAGAAGCAGCCGCCGCGCACGGCGGCACGCTTTGAACAGAGCGGCATCGACCTGATCCCGCCTCCGGGCGGCAAGCCCGCGCAGCCCAAGCCGGCGCGAAAAGGCGACCGGCGCGAAAAGCGCCCCAAACGCAAACGCTCCCATCCCGTGCTGATGCTGATTTTTTCGGCGTTCGTCGCCACGGCGCTGCTCGCGGGCGCGATGTACTGGTTCTCGACCAACTACCTCACCGATCTGATCGCCCCCGCGGAAAGCGAGGGCAGCCGCACCGGCGAACATTCGATGCAGGGCGGTACCGACTATTCGGGCGGCGAGGCGGGGGAGGACGACAAGGTGCCCCGCTTCGTGGGGACCAACGCCGATTCCCTTCGGAACAATGAGCAGCTGAGCGAGCGGTACGAGCTTGTGTTCGAGGAAAAGTTCAACGACGTCTACGAGCCGGGCGTGGTCTGCGACCAGCAGCCGGTCGAGGGCACCAAGATGCCCAACCGCGGCCGGGTGACCATCTACGTCTCCAAGGGCCCCGAGCTGATCGAGATGCCCGCGGTGGTGGGGATGCCGATCGAGGACGCGATCATGGCGCTGACCGACCTGGAACTCAACTACCAGGTGATCGAGGTCTACGACAAGAGCTACGAGCCCGACGTGATCGAACGCGCCGAGCCGGAGCCGGGCGCCCAGCTCAACAAGGAGAAGGACACCGTGTTCCTCTACATCCGCAAGGTCGTGATGGAGGAGAGCAGCAGCTCGGAGGACGAGCGGGACGACCGGGAACGGTCCGCCTCGCGGGTCATCACCTCCCGCAAGAGCAGCACGGATTCGGATTCCTCCCGGCGCCTCAAGCCGAGGGAGGAGTAGGGAAGGCTTTTTGGGAATGAGTCAGCCGTTTTGGCGGCGGAATGGAGCGATAAGATGAAAACTGCATTTTCGACTTTGGGTTGTCCCGGCTGGTCGTGGGACGAGATTTTCGCCACCGCGAAAGACCTGGGGCTGGACGGCATCGAGGTGCGCGGCGTGGAAAACGAGATGTTCGCGCCCTCCATCCGCGCGTTCAATGAGAAGCACCTCGACGAGACCCGCGCGCGCCTGGAAAAGGCGGGCATGGAGATCCCGATGCTCACCTCGGGCGCCTGCCTCGGCCTGTCGGGCGACTCCGGCCGCTGCATGGACGAGGCGAAGGCCTACATCGACTTGGCCAAAAAACTCGGGACCCCCTATGTGCGCGTGATCATCACGCCGAACGCAGCCCCGATGGAGGGGGAGAACATCCTGCAGGTCAAGCGCCTCTACACCGAGCTGTGCGCCTACGCGAAGGGCACGGGCGTCGCGGTGCTGCTCGAGACGAGCGGCGAGCTCGCCGACTCCTCCAAGATGCGCGAATTCATGCGGGACGTCGACCTCGAGACGGGCGGCGTGCTCTGGGACCTCCACCACCCCTACCGTTTCTTCGGCGAGTCCCCGGCCAAAACGTGGGAGAACATCGGGGAGTGGGTCCGCTACCTGCACGTCAAGGATTCCGCGATGCAGGACGGCAAACTCGTCTACCGCATGATGGGCTACGGCGACGTCCCCGTTTTCGACGCGCTGAAAATTTTGTCCGACCACGGATACCAAGGCTACGTCTCCCTCGAATGGCTCAAGCGCTGGTGCCCCGACCTGCAGGAGCCGGGCATTGTCTTCGCCCACTACGCGAGCTATATGGGCTACCTCAAAAACCAGTTAAAATGAGATGCGAAGGGGCCGTTGGCATTTGCCAACGGCCCCTTTTCTTTTTCCGGTTATCACCCGTACCGTTTGAGCATCCGGATGTCCTCGCCGTAAAACTGCATCGGCCGGTAGGCGCAGAGCAGGCGGGAGAGGATGCGGTCGCCGTACCGTTCGCGGAGCACCTGTTCGTCGAAGTTGGTGCTGATCACGGTCGGGCGGCGCCCGATGATGCGGGAATTGATGAGGTTGTAGAGCGCGGCGACCGAAAAGCTCGTGGAGAACTCCGCGCCGAGGTCGTCGATGACGAGCAGGTCGCACTCCCCGGCCAGCGCCTGGTAGTCGGTATCGCCGCCGCCGTTGCGGGAGAACTGCTGCGCCTGGAGCTTGTCGAGCAGGCGGGGAGCCGTCGTATAGACGACGCCGCAGCCCTTCCGGACGACCTCATAGGAGATCGCCAGCGAGAGGTGGGTCTTCCCGAGCCCCGTCCCGCCCAGGAAGAGCAGGCTTTCGCTCTTGGGGGAGAAGGTGCGCGCGTATTCGCGGCAGGCGGACAGCACCTTCTCCATCGCGCGGCGGGGAACGACGTTGTAGGGCCCGCAGGGTTCGACGGGGTAGTAGGCGAGGTCGAAGTTTTCAAAACGGCAGTCGCGCATGCCGCTCGTGTCGCCGAGGCTCTCGCAGGCGAGTTCGCGCAGCAGCTTCTGGAGGCAGGCGCACTGCTTCTGCCCGATGTAGCCGGTGTCCTGGCAGACGGGGCAGGCGTAGCGCACCGCAAGCGCGTCCGCCGGCCTGCCGGCGTCCCGGAGGATCTCGGCGCGGCGCTCCTGGAGCGCGAGATTGCGGGCGCGCAGCCGTTCGATCAGCTTTGCGGCGTCCTCTCCGCCGCCGATCGCGGCCTGCGCGGCGGCAAGCCCCGTCGCGGAAAGCTCCCGCTCGATCTCGCCGAGCTGCGGCAGCTCGGCATAGAGGGCGGCGCGCCGCCGCTGGGCGTCCTGCTGCGCGGCGGCGCGGGATTCATCGAGCGCCCGCTG
This sequence comes from Anaerotruncus massiliensis (ex Togo et al. 2026), assembly GCF_030825285.1. Taxonomy (NCBI): domain Bacteria; kingdom Bacillati; phylum Bacillota; class Clostridia; order Eubacteriales; family Oscillospiraceae; genus Anaerotruncus; species Anaerotruncus massiliensis (ex Togo et al. 2026). The sequence continues at coordinate 53,870 of NZ_JAPJQF010000001.1, read as the reverse complement.
CGCCTTCTGGTAAATTTCCTTTGCGTATCCCATATGGGGCCCCTCCTAATCGTCCGCCTGCCGGTGCAGCAGGGCGTGCAGCTTGTCCATATCGAGCGACGAGTCGCGCCCCGTCTGCGCCGACTTGTTCTGCGTCGCGGCGCGGCGCGCCGAGCCTGCGGAAAGGTCCTCCACCGCAGCTTTGACGGTCGCGATCCCCTTCGTCTTCCAGGAGGAGAGGATCTTGTCGGCATAGGCGAAGGAGACCTTCCCGGTATTCTCCACCGCCCGTTCGCAGGCGAGGAAGATGAGCTTTTCATCCAGCCCGAGGGAGAACCACCGCTCAACGTAGCCGCGTTCCTTCGAAGTCAGGGAACGGCTGTAGATGCCGAACGCCTTGACGACCTTCTTTTCGTTTTCGCCGCTGCGGGTGAGGCGGACGATCTCCTGCTCGACCTGCTCGTGGGAGGAGATGCCCCGCTCCATCCAGGCGGCCGCCGTCCTCTCGAGGTAGTTCATGCTGCGGTGCCCGCTTTCCACGCAGTACTGGAGCAGCATGAGCACCGCGCCGGTGTCCAGCCCGTAGTAGCTGTGCAGCGCGACGAGAATTTCGCTCTCCACGGGGGTGAGCGGGGCGCCCAGGATATTTTGCGCCTCCCGCAGGAGCTCCCCAATGGCGCCGTCCGCCTTCTCCATTACGGCGATGTCCGCCCGTGAGATCTTCTGCCGCGCCGAGATGGTGACGACCCGCTGCCCCTCGCCGGAAGCTTCTTCCCTTACGGCGGGGGCGGGGAGGACCGGCGCGGTCACCGCATCAGGGGCCGGGCGCGCGGGGAGGCGTTTTGCCGCCGCGCCGCTCTCGCGGACGATGCCCGCGCCGACCCAGTAGTTGACCGCGTCGGCGATGTCGCCGGCGGGGATGCAAAGCCGCTCGGAGAGCCACTGCACATCGACGGGAGTGCCCGAGTGGCGCAGCATGAGCAGCAGGATTTTCAGCGAGAGGGGGGAGCACATCTTGATGTGGTCGTCTACGACCGCGGTCGGCACCGCGAAGACCGACGACCAGATGCCCGAATCGATCAAATAGGACATGGCGGACTCCTCGAATTCAAATGTTGGAAAAAGGGCGTGTCCGGCAAAAGCCGGCGCCTCCGGTCCCGGAAGCGGCAAAAGCCCCGCGGCATGCGGGAATGCGGCGCTTCCCGCCTTTGGCGGGGACAAAACGCAAAGCGGTTTGCCCTGCGGATATTATAGCACAGCCTCCCGAATTTTCAAAATAGAAGTTGCGCGGCGGGGCAGGCCCGGTGTATAATAAGAACAATTATTTGAATGATTCCAAAGACAGGAGGCGACAAAGATGATCGGCGACCTGCATTGTCACACACGCTTTTCCGACGGTTCCCTCGGCATCGATGACCTGATCCTCTATGCCAAACGCGCCGGTCTCGACTTTGTCGCGTTGACCGACCACGACACGATGGCGGGCGTCAGCCGCGCCGAGCAGCTCGGCAAGCGCTACGGCATCGGGGTGATCGGCGGTGTGGAGATCTCGGCGCGGGACTTTGCCCGGGACCGGAAGGTCCACCTGCTCTGCTACCAGCCCAAGGTGCCCGACCGGCTCGAAGGGATGCTCAAGCACACCCTCGAGGGGCGGGACCGCGCCATCCGGGAAAGCATGCGCAGGGTCATGAAGCTCTTCCCGGTGACGGAGGAGCACGTCCTGCGCTGCGCCAAGGGCTCGGCGGCGCTCTATAACGTCCACATCATGCTCGCGCTCGCCGACCTCGGCTATGCGGAGAGCCTTTACGGCAGCCTCTTCCGCCAGCTGCTCGCGGAAAAGACGGGAAGCTGCTTCGTCCCGCACGCCTATCCGGACGTGTGGGAGGCGGCGAAGCTGGTGAAAAGCGCGGGCGGCGTCTGCGTGCTGGCGCACCCGTCCGAGTACGATTCGATCGACCTGATGGAGGAGCTCGCCGGGGCGGGCGTGATCGACGGGGTGGAGCGGTACCATCCGCGCGTCAGGGAGAAGGATATCCCCGCGATCGACGCGGTGATCGAGCGGTACGGCCTCATCGCCACGGGCGGCACCGACTTCCACGGCGGCAACACCAACCACCCCAACCCGCTCGGCACCTGCCTGACGATGCAGGAGCCGCTGGAACGGCTTTTCAAGCTCTCAAAGAGCAGATCATAACAGGAATCACGGAGGACGCATGGACATCAAGGAACAGGCTCTGCAAAAGCACTATGAATGGAAGGGAAAGATCGAGGTCGTCTCCCGCGCGCCGATCGAGCGGCGGGAGGACCTGTCGCTGGCCTACACGCCCGGCGTGGCCCAGCCCTGCCTCGAGATCGAGCGGGACGAGTCCCTCTCCTACACGCTGACCCGGCGGGGAAACCTCGTCGCGGTCATCACCGACGGCACGGCGGTGCTCGGGCTCGGGGACATCGGCCCGGCGGCCGCGATGCCGGTCATGGAGGGCAAATGCGCGCTCTTCAAGGCGTTCGCGGACGTGGACGCCTTCCCGCTCTGCATCGACAGCAAGGATCCCGATACGATCGTCAACACGGTGAAGCTCCTCTCCAAGAGCTTCGGCGGCGTCAACCTGGAGGATATCTCCGCGCCCCGCTGCTTCGAGATCGAACGGCGGCTCAAGGAGGAGTGCGAGATCCCCGTCTTTCACGACGACCAGCACGGGACCGCGGTGGTCGCCTGCGCGGCGCTGCTCAACGCCTGCAGGGTCACGGGACGCGGAATGGGGAGCCTGCGCATCGTTTTAAACGGCGCGGGCGCGGCGGGCATCTCCGTGGGCAGGCTGCTGCTCCGGATGGGCTTTGGAGAGCTCGTGATGTGCGACGTCGGCGGGATCATCCATGAGGGCGCGGACTGGCTCACCCCGCCGCAGGCGGAGATGGCGAGAGTCACGAATCCCCGCGGGCTGCGGGGAAGCCTCGCGGACGCGCTGAAGGGGGCGGACGTGATGATCGGCGTTTCCCGTCCGAACCTCGTGACAGGGGAGATGGTCGCCTCGATGGCAAAGGACCCGATCGTTTTCGCGATGGCCAATCCCACTCCCGAGATCATGCCCGACGTGGCGAAAGCGGCGGGCGCGGCGGTGGTCGGGACGGGCCGTTCGGATTTCCCCAACCAGATCAACAACGTGCTCGTCTTCCCCGGCATCTTCAAGGGCGCGCTCGCGGTGCGGGCGCGGGAGATTACCGAGGAGATGAAGGTTGCGGCCGCGAAGGCGATCGCCTCGATGGTGCCGGACGGGGAGCTTTCGGCCGATCGCATCCTGCCCGACGCGCTGGACAAGCGGGTCGCCGACCGGGTGGCCGAGGCGGTCGCGGACGAGGCCCGGGCCTCGGGCGTCGCAAGAATTTGATTGACGGAGGACCGGTATGAAGATCAGCTATAAACCAAAAGGCGTCTGCTCGCGTATGATACATGCAGAGGTTGAAGACGGTATCGTCAAATCCGTGGAATTCATCGGCGGCTGCAGCGGCAACACGCAGGGCGTGAGCCGGCTGGCGGAGGGCCGCCCGGTGGAGGAGGTCGTGAAGCTGCTCGGCGGCATCCGCTGCGGCATGAAGGCGACCTCCTGCCCCGACCAGCTCGCGCTCGCGCTGGAGCAGGCGCGGGAATAGGAAGCGGCGGCCGTTTTCACAGGAGGGAGGGTGTTTCCCATGCGATTCGACGACAGCGATATCAAAATAGCGCCGGACGATCCTTCGGAGGTCTTCGACACCTCGGAGGGGGCGGCGGCGGCTTTCGCGCGCGAAAAAGCCAACGGCAATATGGAGAAAGCGCGCGCGCTCGGGGTCCAGTTTGCCGCCGAGCTGACCGCCGGCGAACGGGGGATCGTCTGGTTCGGCATCGGTGCGTTCGACAGCGCCGAGACGCTCTCCCAGCGCAAGGTGCTTTTTTCCTATCTCGTCGGCCGGGTGATCGAGGACATGGCGCCCAATTCGATCGTGGCGCAGTCCGCGATGTCCGCTTACTATGACGAGCTCCAGCGGGTCTCCGGGGAGACCTACGGGCTCGTCAGCGATTCGGCGGCGCTCTCCCTCTATATCCTGGCGGGGCGTTCCTCGCCGGACGACATCGGCGCGGTCGGCAGGGTGTTCGCGCGCCTCTGCGGCAGGGAGGACGATCCGGTCTTTGTCCGGTACGGCAGCGAACTCACGAGCTATTTTGCCATGTACTGCACCCAGCTTGCGCTGCGCGCGCAACTGATCCGATAAACGGAATAACAAAAAGAGCCGGCGCCAAGCGCCGGCTCTTTTCAGTTCAATGTTCCTTGTGGAGCCTGTGCAGCCAGTCCATGACCCGCTGTTTATAGAGGATGCCGACCAGCCCGATCGCCGCGGTCAGCAGGAAAACGACGATCGCCATCCCCCAGTTGCCGCGGCTCACCGAGGCGCCCATCCAGGTGGAGGTGATGATCGAGGGGATCCGCGCGAAGGTGGAGATCAGCAAAAACTGCGCGGGCCTGATCTTGCTGACGCCCGCCAGATAGGTGAGCATGTCCTTCGGGGTGCCGGGGATGAGGAAGAGGATGAAGGTGACGGTTTCCACCTTTTTGGTGTTGTTGATGAATTTGAATTCGCTGAGCTTCTGCTCGCCGAAGATGCGCGCCACCAGCCGGTAGCCGAACCGGCGCACGAGGAAGAAGATGGCGGAGGAGGCGATCACGATCCCGAGCAGGCAGGTCAGGAGGCCGCCCCAGGCGCCGTAGAGCGCGCCCGCGAGCAGTTCGACCGGCTCGCCGGGGATAAAGGCGATGACGATCTGAAGGATCTGGACGCCGAGCAGGATCAGCCAGCCGGTGAAGCCGAGCGAATCGATCCACGCGCGGAGCTGTTCCTGGTTGCCGGGGTCGGAGAGGCGCCGGAAGAGGGGCATACAGAGCAGGGAAAGGATCCCGATGACCAGGACGAAGCCCACGGCGGCCGCGATCAGCTTTCGGTATTGCTTTTTTTCTTCTGGGGTAAGGTTTTTCATCGTCACATCTCTTTTTCCGGAAAGTTCCTTTTCCTATCCAACGAGATTCCCCGCCCCTCCGCTTCAAACGGATGGGAAATCCGGTTTCAACACCAATATAACATGTTTGCGCGGAAAAGCTGTTTCAGGATTGTAAATTTTGCGGGAAGCGTGGAAAACGGGTCAGGCAATAGGTTTTGCTTTTTCCTCCGAAATATTGTATCATAGGGAATGGAAATCGACGACTGTGGGGTGGAAATTTTGTACGAAGGATTCCGGGCGGGCGTGGAGCCGGGCGGGCTGACCACCGACTACGAGATCAAGATCCTGATCTGCCACGTCCTTAAGCACATCGAACGGCCGATGCCCGTTTCCGCCCTGATCGAACTGTTCGTGGGCGAGGGGATCGGCAACTATTTTGAGGCGGCGAGCGCGGCGGCCGCGCTCGTCAAGAGCGGGCACATTGCCATCGGCGGCTGCGAGGGGGAAAAGTGCTACACCCTGACCGACCTGGGAGAGAGCGCCGCCGGGACGTTCGAGAAAACGCTTCCGCTCAGCGTGCGGGAAAAGGCGGTGGACGCCGCGAACCGCTACTTCATCCGTAGGGAACGGCGCGCGCACAACAAGGCGGAGGTCCAAAAGGCGGACGACGGGTACCTTTTGACGCTGACGATCACCGACGTGGGCAGCGACCTGCTGAAATTGACCATCCTTCTGCCCGACGAGGAGACCTGCGGGCGGATCAGGGAGCGGTTTTTGGACGACCCGATCGTGGTCTATAAGGGGGTCGTGGCCTCCCTGACGGGCAGCTTTGAGAACGTCGGCGCGCTGCTGGACGACGTGGAGTAAACCCCGCGAAGCCGCATCAGACGGGCAAAACTTGACAGAAACGACAGAATCGGTTACAATAAATTTTACGCAAAAATCTGATTGGAAACGGGGGGAAGTTTTTGCTCAGAAAGCTGATGCTCTATCTGATGGTTTTGGCGACGGCGGTCAAGTTCGCGTCGCTGGCATATGTGTTTACGACAGATATTGAACGGCTTCCGGTGGCGGTGTACGTCTCGACCGGGATTGTCGTCCTCTTTGGGCTCTTTTTGATCTGCAAAAACATTGTGAAGCGGGTCGGCAGGAAGGAGCTCGCATCCTATTACGGCTTGTCGGCGGCCGCCGTCTTCTTCAACCTGATCTTTATGAAGATCTTCAGCCGCGCGGAGATCGCCACGCTCGATCTTCTCATCCTTGGCACCATGATGGATATCCTCGTCGGGGTGGTCTTTGTGGTGCTGACCGTGCGGGAGCACAAATATGTGCGCATTAAGATGGGAACGGACTCCTGAGGGGGTTGAAACCGTCCGCATTGGCGGGCGGTTTTTTCATGCAGAAAAATTGGCAAAATTTTTTAGGGCAACATATTGCTTTTTTGCGATCTGCGTAGTATAATAATCAGGTGCCAATCGCGCGGACAACTCTGGAGATGTCGCCTAGCTGGTCGAGGGCGCACGACTGGAAATCGTGTAGGGGTCAAAAGCTCCTCGAGAGTTCGAATCTCTCCATCTCCGCCAAAAGAACCTGTCTTTGATGATCATCAAAGACAGGTTCTTTTCTGTTTCTACGGCATCCATCAAAGCTGCTTTCCGACCCATGGGGGCGGGAGGGCGGCTTTTTTCTTATAATGCTTGCAAAATGGAATCGACTTTGAAAAAATCAATAACTTTGGGTTATTAATTGGATGTAAAATATGTATTTTTAATTGTTGAAGATAGAGTATACAATAAACATGAACAAAAAGCGCGCTCATACAACAAATAAAATATGGAAATCGCGACATTACAAAAGTATGGGGAGAAAAAGATATGATACAAGTCGATCGGGCACTTAAGTTCAGAAAACTGCTGGAATCGGGCAAGACGCTCTGCTGTCCCGCGGTATATGATCCGCTGTCAATCCGACTGGCGGAGCGCAACGGCTTTGAGGCCGTCTTTGTCAGCGGCTCCTCCATGTCCTGCGAAGTGATCGGCACCTCCGACGTGGGCGTCTTGTCCTATGGGGAATACCGCAATACGCTCTTAAACATGCTGTGCGTTTCCTCCATTCCCATGGTTGTGGACATCGATACGGGCTTTGGCGGGCCGGTCACGATTCTGCGTACCGTCCGGGAATATGAGCAGATGGGAATCGCGGGGGTCATGATCGAGGACCAGACGTTCCCCAAGCGGTGTGCCTATTACGACGGGCTGCGGGTGGCCCCCGTCGAGGAGATGAAAATTCGGATCGACTCGGTCCTTAAGGCGCGGACAGATTCAAACTTTTTTCTCTTGGCGAGAACGGACGCGGCCGCCGACAACACACAGGGAATGCAGGAGGCGCTCCGGCGCGCGAGGCTGTACCGGGAGTGGGGGGCCGACGGCGTATTCATCAGCACGCCAAAGAGCGAAAGCGACCTGATTCAGATCGGTCAGCTCGGATTTCCCACGGCGGTGTGCATCACCGAGGGGAGCCCGACGGGCGACTACAGCGTCGCGGATTTTGAACGGATGGGAATCCAGCTCGCGTTTTTCCCGCAGTCTCTGACACGCTCCTGCATCCGCACAATGCAGCTGGTGCTGAGCGAGATGCGGGCGAAGGGGCGGACAAACCACCTCGGGGATATCTTCTGCACGCAGGAGGAGCGCGCGAACAGCACCGGGCTGGAGTCCTATATGGATTTCGAGGCGTCCGTGATGCGGGGCCGTGCGGAATAACCCGCGCGTCCCTGCTTGGAGAGTGAAAAAGGAGGCTGTACAGGCCATGGCAGAGTATAAAATCGGAATTTTAAACGGCGACGATATCGGGCTTGAGATCGTGCCGGTTGCCGTCGAGGTGCTGAAAACGGCGGTGAAACGCTATCCGGAGATTCAGATCGAATGGGTGCCTCTGCCGATCGGGTATCCGTCCTTCCTGGAGCACGGGACGACCCTCCTGCCGGAGGTCCGGGAACGGCTTTACACGCTGGACGGGTGGATTCTGGGGCCGATCGGACATATGGCCTACCCCAAGGATCAGCCAAACTGCTTCAATCCGCACCCCATCCTGCGGCGGGAATACGATCTGGTGTCGAACATCCGCCCGGCAAAATCCTATGCGGAGATTCCCTGCATCAATCCGAACGTCGACCTCGTCATCATCCGCGAAAACAACGAGGGCTTCCAGCCGGACCGCAACATGTTCCGCGGGACCAGCGACTGTATGCCCACGCCCGACATGGCGCTTTCGCTGCGGGTCATTACGAGACGGAACAGCACGCTGGTGGCAAGGGAGGGCTTTGAACTGGCCCGACGGCGCGGCGGGCGCAAAAAGGTGACTGCGGTCCATAAGAACACCGTTTTCAAGCTGGGATGCGGCCTCTTCATCGAAGCCTGCCGGGATGTGGCGAAGGAATACCCGGACATCGAGTTTGAGACGGTGGTGGTGGACACCTTCGCGATGAAGATGCTGATGCGGCCGCAGGATTACGACGTCGTCATCACCACCAATATGTTTGGGGATATTCTCTCCGACGAGGCCGCGGGGCTCGTCGGCGGGCTCGGCATGGCGGCGGGACTGTGCGCCGGCCCGCAGTACTGCATGGCGCAGGCAACACACGGCTCGGCGCCGGACATCGCCGGCAAGGGGATCGCCAATCCGTTCGCGATGATCAAATCGGCGCAAATGATGCTCAACTGGCTCGCCGGGCGCAAGCAGGACGCGTCGGCCTTAAAGGCGGCCGCCGAGATGGAGCGGGCCATGGAGGCGGTGCTTTCCGACAAGGCGTCCGTCACGCCCGATTTGGGCGGGACCGCCTCCACGCTGCAAATGGGACGGGCGGTCTGCGGCCTGCTCGAAGCGGGAGACCTTTAGCGCCGGGCCTTATTCTCCGGCGAAAAACTCCCGGCAATAGTCCTGCATAATCCGGATAAATTCCTTTGCGTATTTCGTGAGATGCGTCTCCTGGCGGTACATAATGCTGAACTCCGTATACGTCCGCTGTAGCGGGTGCGCGCCGACCGAATAGAAGTCGAGCTTCGACTGGTGACAGGCGTTGCCGATAGTGAAAAAGCTGGGTACGAACACGATGCCCAGACCGGCGACCGCCATACGGAGAGCGGTTTCGATGTTGGCGGTCACAATGGTTTTCGCCGGCACAAACTGGGACTGCGCAAAGAACTGGTCGGCCATGAAGCGGGTGTGATGCCCCGGCTTCAAGAGAATGAAGCACTCGTTGAGCACCTCTTGCAGTCCCAGCCAGGGATGGGCCGCGTCGCCGGAGCGGACCGCCCGCTCCTTTACCGGATGGTCCTTGGGCAGGCCGAGCAGAAATTCTTCCCGGAAGAGGGGAAGGGCCGTAAATTTATAAATATTCGTTACCGGGCCCTTGGCGATGACGAAATCGATCAGCCCGCTCGCAAGCTGGGTTTCCAGATTGTAGGAGTTTTCCTCGAAGAGCAGAAGCTCGACGTTGGGGTACTTCTGGCGGAACCGCGCGAGGGTTTCCGGCAGAAGCAGCGGGCTCCGGGTGAAAGAGGTGCCGATCCGGAGGGTGCCGTGGATCATGTTGTCGGAGTTTAAAAGATTGCGCGACATGGTTTCGTAGATCTCCATCATCTTGCGGGCGGCCTTCGCGTAATGCTTGCCGGCGTCCGTCAGGATGATGCTGCGGCCGGTGTTCTCCAGCAGGTTGGTGTCCAGCGTCTCCTCCAGCGTTTTGATGTATTTACTCAGCGCCGGCTGCGAGATGTACAGGTGCTCCGCCGCCTTTGTGATCGTACCGTATTTTTCGATCGCCAGAATATAGTTCAGTTCCTTGAGCAGCACACTAGCACTTCCTTTCCTTGATCAGCCGAATCGATAACTCCAGTTTAATATGAACTGCGCTTTTTTTCAAGACGTGACGAAAAAGGAGGGACTTGAAACCCAAAACGGTTACGACCGCTGTATACGGGCGCTTTTCGCTTTCAATCGGACAACCGTTACACACAATCACAAGAGTAAAGGGAGAAGGAGATTTTTAAATGAAAAAGCTGTTCAGCGTAGTACTTTGCCTGACGATGATCCTAAGCCTGGCGGCCTGTGGAGCGGGCGGGAACGCCGAAACCGCGCCGTCGGCTCAGCAGGCCGCTCCGGCGGCCTCGGGAAGCGCCGCGGAGACGGAGGGATGGGTCCCCACGAAGCAGGTCGAGATCGTCACCCATTCCGGCGTCGGCGCGGGCGGAGACCTCATCGGGCGTGCGATCATCGAGGCGACGCAGGGTCTGGTCCCGCAGAACATGTTCATGCAGAACAAAAAGGGAAGCGCGGGCTCGAACGTCTGGGCGTACGTCAAAGAGGGGAAGACCGACGGCCACACGCTGATCGTCGGCACGCCCACCAATTTCCTGTGGTACTACAACGCGAATAACGGCATGCATCCCACGGAGGACCTTGTTCCGCTGGCGCGTTTCCAGCTTGAGCCTCAGGTGCTGGTGGTCCATAAGGACAGCCCCTACCAGGACATCGCCTCCTTCCTTGAAGCCTATAAGGCGGGCAACGCGACCATCGCCGGCGAAGCCAGCGGCGGACCGGCCTGGATGTGCGCCACGATCATGGCGGACACCCTGGGCTGCGGCACCAGCTACATCCCCTACACGGACGGCGGCGAGGCGCTCACGGCGCTGCTCGGGAAGAATGTCGACGCAGTTTTCGGCCAGCTGGGCGAGGTCTATGACCAGCTCGCGGCGGGCGAGGTCCGGGCGCTGGCGTTCGCGGAAGACAAGCGCGTCGAGCAGTTCCCCGACATCCCGACACTTACGGAATCCGACGTGGACTTCGTATTTCCCCAGTGGCGCGGCCTCTTTGTGCGCAAGGGGACTCCTGATGAAGCAATCGAATATTGGGAAAAAATCTTTGCGGAATCCTCCCAGTCGGAATCTTTCCAGAAGTGGCTTGCGGATTCCGGTTCCCTTGACGGCTGGATGGGCCACGAGGAGTTTCTGGAGCTCTGCAAGCAGCAGGATAAGACCGTAAAGGAAATCATCGCGAAATACGGCACGGGCGAGTAATCGCTTTTGACTTTCAAAACCGGCGTGAGACGGCTCCGGGCGGCGGGCCGCCCGGAGCCCCGCCGGAGGGCGCGCAACTTCAACGTTAGGGAGGACCATGGTCCATGAAGAAGAAAAAATACGTAGATATCATATCGGGCATTCTGCTCATCGCGCTGGGCTCGATATATTTCTACTCCGCAACCACCCTGCCCGAGGCGCTGACTACGGAGCCGCTGGGACCGGCGGGCTTCCCTCAGTTTTTGGCGGTGGTGCTGATCGCTCTGAGCCTGTGGATTTTAGTCAAAGCGATTTTGGACAAATCCGAAGAGGCGAATTCCGCGACAAAATTCACCCCCAGGGACATCCGGTGCCTGCTCCTTGTGATCGGCATGATGGTGCTGTATGTCGCGGGAATCCAGTTGCTTGGCTACACGGTATCCACCTTCTTATTTGCGGCGGTCTGCTTCTGCTTGATGGGAGCTTCCTGGAGAAAACCGACGGGCGTGCTGATCCCCTCCGCTGTGATAGCCGTTGTGTGCTATTTGCTGTTCAAGGTTCTTTTCAACGCGGATCTTCCCCGCGGCCTGCTAATTTGATGGTACGAAAGGAGCAGCTATAAATGACAACGATGCAGCTTTGGGGAGAAATCTTCTCCGCGTTTTCCATTCAGAGTGTTCTCTGGGTCTTTGCCGGCGTTGCCTGGGGGATTTTCGGGGGCGCCCTGCCGGGCGTTACCGCCTCCCTCGCCATGTCGCTCATCCTGCCCTTTACGATCGCGCTGGAGCCGGTGCAGGCGTTCATGCTGCTGGCCGCGGTCTACGTGGGCGCGGAATACGGCGGCTCGATCCCGGCGATTCTGGTCGGCGTTCCGGGCACCCCCGCGAACGCGCCCACCGCGCTGGACGGGCGGCAGATGCACTTAAACGGCCACAGCGGCAAGGCGCTGGGCTATTCGCTGACGGGCGGCTGCTTCGGCAGCTTCTTCGGCGGGATACTGGGCGTTTTCCTGCTCGGCCTTCTGGTGAAAATTTCGCTGATGCTGGACGCGTCCGCCTTCTTTGCGCTCGCGCTCTTCGGACTCTCGGCCGTCATCAGCATGTCGAAGGGGAACATGGCGAAGGGCTTTATCTCCATCATCCTGGGAATCATGCTCGGCAGCATCGGCGCGGACAACTTTACGGGGATGCCGCGCTTCACGATGGGGATGATCCAGCTGGGCGACGGCGTCAGCGACGTGCCGGCCGTGGTCGGCTTTGTGGCGGCGGCGGAGCTGTTCGGCCAGATCATCCAGCAGATTCAGGAGAAAAAACTGGTGTCTCCCATGCTGGGCAAGCTGGACTACACCTTCGTGACGATCAAGGAGTTTCTGGCGACCATCAAGACCGCGATCGTCAGCATGATCATGGGCATCGTGGTCGGCGTCATGCCCGGCGCGGGCCCCACCATCGCCTCGTTCATCGCGTATAATGAGGGCCGCCGGATTTCCAAGGACGGCGACAAATTCGGCACCGGCGTACCTGACGCCATTATTGCGCCCGAGGTCGCCAACAACGCCTGCGTACCCGCGGCGGTCGTGCCGCTGCTCTCCTTCGGCATCCCTGGCTCCACATCGGCGGCCATCATGCTGGGGGCCATGGTCATGCATGGGATGCGCCCCGGCCCGCTGCTCGCACAGAACAATCCGGAGGCGCTCGGCGCGGTGTTCCTGGGCATCCTGCTGGCCTGCCCCTGCCTGCTGATCGTGGGGCGGCTTTTCTTAAAGCCGTGGGTGAAGGTGACCGCGATCCCGCCGCATTACCTCAATACGATCATCCTCTGCCTGCTGGTGGTGGGTTCCCTTGCTCTGAACGAAGGCATTTTCGCAGTGGGGATTCTGATCGTCTGTTCCTTCCTCGGCTATCTGATGAAGCTGGCCGGCTTCAACCCGGTGGCGACCGTCCTAGGCTTTGTGCTCGCGCAGCTGGTGGAGGACAATCTGCGCCGCGCGATGCTGCTTTCCAAGGGCTCGCTGATGACCTTTGTGGTGCACCCCATTACGCTGGTGCTGCTGTTGCTCACCGCGGCGTCCGTGGTATTCGGGCTGATGAAGGGCAAAAAGGCAAAACAGCAGGCTTGATGCCGCAGCCTGATTAGAAACTTTACGCAACCAGCGGGGGCCGCAGCACTCGGCTGCGGCCCCCGCCGCGTCTTTACGAAAGGAGTCACTATGACACATGCATTGGAGCCGATCCGGATCGGAACGGTTCAGCTCAAAAACAGGATCGTTTTCCCCTCCATGTGCGTCTTTTTCTGCGACGCCGAGGGCTATATCAACGACGTGATGACAGAGTACGTCCGGGAGCGCGCACGGGGCGGCGTGGGGCTGCTCATCATCCCCGGCAGCCCCCACGGCAAGGTGGGCCCAGGCCGCCCAGCCCTCTCCCACAACGGCTATATCCCCGGATGGAAACGTCTGGCCGACGTCGCGCACGAGCATGGCGCAAAGCTCTTTTGCCAGCTCCACCCGGCGAAATTCCAGGCCGGAAGGGGATATACCATTGAGGACATCAACGATTTTACGCCGGAGTATATCCGCGGCCTGATCGACAGCTACGCCGCGTGCGCGGCGCGCGCGCGGCGCGCGGGGGTGGACGGGGTCGAAATCCACGGCGCGCACGCGCACGAGGTGGCGCAGTTCCTCTCGCCGTTTTACAACCGGCGCCAGGACGAATACGGCGGCTCGACCGAAAGGCGCGCGCGGTTCGCGGCGGAGATCGTCCGAGGCATCAAACGGGAAACCGGCGCGGATTATCCGCTGATCTTCCGGATCAGCGGGGACGAGCTGGTGGAGGGCGGAAGGCGAATCGAGGAGACGGCCGCAATCGCCGGGCTCCTTGAAAAAGCGGGCGCGGATGCGATTCATGTCTCCTGCGGCATGCCGGAATCGGAGTATGCGATTTCCGCGCCGATGGACATGGAGGACCTTTTTAACGCCGACAACGCGGCGCGGGTGAAGGCGGCGGTTTCCATCCCGGTCATCGCGGTCAACCGCATCACCGACATGGAGGAGGCGGACGCCGTCATACGGAGCGGGAAGGCGGACCTGGTCGCCATGGCGCGGGCGAACCTCGCGGACCCGAACATGATCGCGAAGTACGAGGGGCGGGTCGCGGGCCCGGTCAGGCGCTGCATCGGCTGCAACCAGGGGTGCCGCGACGCGGCGCTCTATAAAAAGATCCGCTGTATGCAAAACGCCCGGCTCGGCTTTGAGACGACACTCAACTTTGCCGCGGCGACCGAGGCGGAAAAGGCGCAGAAAATCCTGATCGCCGGAGCGGGGCCGGCGGGGCTGGAGGCCGCTTACGACCTTACCCTGCGGGGATTCCGGCCTCTGGTGTACGAGAGGGAATCGAAGCCCGGGGGGCTGATCAATCTGGCGGCGCTGCCCCCGCAGAAGGAACGGATGCGCGAAATCACGAATTTCCGCGTGGCCGCGCTGGAAGAGGCCGGGATCGCCATCCAATACGGCTCGGAGGTCACCCCCGAGCTGCTGGAGCGGGAGAGGCCGGACGTGCTGATCGTGGCCACGGGAAGCGTCGCGGCCGTCCCGCCCATCCCGGGGATCGACGGGGAAAACGTCGTAACCGCGGACGAGCTCCTGTCAGGGCGAAAGCCCCTGCGGGGAAGCCATATCGTAGTGCTGGGCGGCGGTCTTGTGGGGTGCGAGGCGGCGGATTATCTGGCGGCCGCCGGCCGCCGGGTGGAGATCGTGGAAATGACGGACAAGCTCGCGGACGGGCTCAACCAGAGCAGGCGGCGCTTCCTCTTAAAGCGCCTGTCCGAGCACGGCGTAGCGGCGCACCTTCTCACAAAGGCGGAGCGCGTCGCCCTGCCGGAGGTGCGGGTTTGCAGCCAGAATTACAGCTATGCGCTGGAAGGGGTCGACGGCGTCGTGGTTGCCGCCGGACGCAACCCGCAAGACCGCCTGAGCGCGTGGGCGAAGGAACACCTGCCCGGAACGCGGGTCTTTGTGATCGGGGACGCCGGGCGGCCGGGCGTCGCGCTGGACGCGATTCATCAGGGCGCCCGCGTGGCGGCGCAGATATGACGAAAACGGAGGGATAGCTTTTGAATAAGCGTTTGACGCTCAAAAATATGCTGGGGGACCGGGAAACCTATTTTGTCCCCGGCGTCTTTGACTGCATCGGCGCGCTGGCGGTCAAGGCGTCCGGCTTTCAGGCGGCGCTGGTTTCCGGCAACGCGGTTTCCGCCTCGGCGCTCGGTCTGCCGGACATGGGCCTGCTCACGATGACCGAGGTGGTCGACGCCTCCTCGCGGATTGCCCGCTCGGTGGACATCCCGGTGATCGCGGACGCGGACACCGGCTATGGCCAGCCGCTCAACTTTATGCGCACGGTGAACGAATTTGAACGGGGCGGCGTCGCGGGCATCCACATCGAGGATCAGGTCAGCCCCAAAAAATGCGCCTATTACGGCGGTACGCACGAAATCGTCCCCGTGGACGAATTCCTGAGGAAGCTGAAGGCGGGGATCGACGCGCGGGAAAACCCGGACTTCTGCATCATCGCGCGCACCGACGCCATGGTGAGCTACGGCAGGGAGGAGGCCGTGCGCCGCGCCAACAAATATCTGGAGGTGGGCGCGGACGCGGTGTTCGTGGTGGGATGCTCCACGCTTGAGGAGGTCGGGATGGTGGCGCGGGAGGTCTCCGGGCCGGTGGTGGTGAACGTCAACGACATAAGCGAGCTGAATCGGTACTCGCAGGAGACCTTCCGGCAGCTTGGCGTCAAGCTGGTGCTCTATCCGGCCACGCTGCGCTCCCTCTTTCTAAAGCAGGCGCTGGACACGATGAAGCACCTCTATGAAAACGGGAATACGGCGGACAGACTGGACCGGCTTGCAACGCTTCCAGAATTTCAGAAGGCGACGAAGGTGCCGGAATACGAGGCGTGGGAGTACCAATATGCAAAATGAACGCGGCGGCCGCCGCGAGGGGGTATAAAATGGCTACTGCAGTTGAAAAAATCTTTTCCGCGAAGGCGGGCAGGCCGGTCAAAGCGGGAGATATCGTGGTTGTGGAGGTGGACGCCTGCATGATTCACGACGTCAACGGCCCGACGGCGGTCAAAAACTTCGCGCAGATCGCAAAGACGGTCAAATCCCCGGCGCACCACCTGATCGTCCTGGACCACTTTGCCCCGTGTCCGAACGCGGCAGCCGGGAATAACCACCTTCTTCTCCGCCGCTTCGCAAAGGAGCACGGCATCCGGTTGGTGGACGTCTGCAAGGGCGTCTGCCACCAGAAGATGCTGGAATCCGGTAAAGTCAGGCCCGGCGGGATCGCAGTGGGCACCGATTCGCACTCCTGCACCTACGGCGCGCTAAACGCCTTCAGCACCGGCGTGGGCGCGGCGGAGGCGGCCGTCATATTTGCCTGCGACCAGTGCTGGTTCAAGGTCCCCCCGACCATCCGGGTGGAGTTTGTGGGAAAGCTGCCGCGCAAAATCCTGGGCAAGGACCTGGCGCTGGAGCTGCTGCGCATATTGGGTGAGGCGGGCGCGTCCTACCAGTGCATGGAGTTCGGCGGCGAGGCGGTGGCGGACATCAGCTTCGACAGCCGCGCCACGCTTTGCAACATGATGATCGAGGCCGGGGCAAAGGGCGCGATCATGCCGTGCGACGAGGTGACCCGGCGGTGGCTCGCGGCGTACGGAGTGACCGGAGAAGCGGGGGTGGAACCGGACGGCGACGCGGAATACAGCCGTAGGATCACCATCGACGTCTCGCAGATGCGGCCGCTGGTGGCGGTGCCTCCGTGCATCGACCACGCGGTCGCGGCGGAGGAATTGGAGAAGGTTCGGGTGGATCAGGTCGTGATCGGGTCCTGCACGAACGGGCGCTACGAGGATATCGCGCTCGCGGCCGAAATTCTCCGGGGGAAACGGGTGGCCGACGGCGTCCGGCTGCTGGTCTATCCCGCTTCGCCGGAGGTGGAGGCGGCGCTCAAGGCGGGCGGACATCTGGACGCGCTCACTTCAGCGGGGGCCTCCGTCTTCCCGCCGAGCTGCGGCCCCTGCGCGGGAATCCACGGAGGCCTGCTGGGGGACGGCGAGGTGGCGGTCTCGACCACCAACCGAAACCTGAACGGACGGATGGGGAGCAAGGATGCGCGGATTTATATCGCTTCTCCGCTGGTGGCCGCCTGTTCGGCGCTGTGCGGATTTATCACAGATCGGGAGGTTTTGGGATGAAGGGGAAAGCGGTCGTGCTGGGTGACAATGTGAACGGGGACCAGATCATCGCGGGCAGCCGCCTCGCCGGCGGAAAGAACGAGACGGAAGCTGTGCCGTATCTCTTCGAGGCGTGCAGGAGCGATTTCTCCTCCGTCTATCAGCCGGGGGACATCCTGGTCGCCGGTGAAAATTTTGGCTGCGGCTCTTCCCGGGAGCAGATCATCCTGGTAATGAAGGCCGCCGGAGTTCGGTGCGTGATCGCAAAGTCGTTCAGCCGACATTTCTACAGAGGCGGCATCAACATGGGAATCCTCCCGCTGATCTGCCGGGCGGAGATTCGGGAGGGGGACCTCGTGGAGGTGGACCTCGAAAAAAGCTGCATCCGGGTAAACGGTTCCGATCCGGTGGCCTTCGAGCCCTTTCCGCCGCAGGTCGTTGGATATCTCACGGAGGGCGGCCTGCTCGGCTATTACAAAAAACACCATACGCTGCGATAAAAAACCCGCCTGCAAGCGAACGCTTGCAGGCGGGTTTTTCGTGTTTTCAGCCGTGCGCCGGCTTTCGCAGCGTCAGCAGCGCACTGATGCCGGTGACGGCGAAGAGCACGATCCCCGACAGGAAGAACCAAAGCGGCACGCCGAAGCGTTCGGCGACCGGCCCCGCGATCAGAAGCCCCAGCGGCATGGCCAGCGACATCATGCTGCCCAGCAGAGAGAAGACGCGCCCCTGCGCCTCGTGGGGGACGGACTCCTGCATGTAGGCCATGAAGGGGATGCCGTAGAGGTTCCCGCTGGCGCCCATGACGGCGCAGAAGACCGCGAAGGGCCAGAAAAAGACCATGTCGCTTGGAAGGATTCCGCAGAGCAGGGTGCTTGCCGCCAAACCGAGCAGGCCGAGGTGGATGACAGAAAACTTGTTTTTGATCGTTCCTACCGCGCCGAGGCCTGCGGCGCTGAGCATCATACCCGCCGCGTAGAGCAGCTCGACGAGGCTTGCGTGCCAGGCTGTCGCCTGAAAATGATCGCTTGTCATCAGCGGATAGAAGGAGGAGAGCGGCATGTAGAAGATCATCCCCACGCACACGCAGAGGGTGAGGGTGAAGAGTCTGCGGTCGCGCAGGAAGACGGCCGCGCCATCCCGCATCTCCCGCAGGAAATGCGGAAGCTCCTGCCCGGCGCGCGGGGGATCGGGGATCTTCACCACCGCGACCGTGACGCTCGCCGCGACTGCGCCCGCCAGGTCGGAGAGCAGGATGACCGGAAGCGGCAAGGCGGCGTACATCGCGGCGCCGAGCACCGGCCCGAGCATAAAGGCGCCCGACTGCATGAACTGGCTCCAGCCGTTGGCACGGACGAGCTGGTCCCGGGGCACGAGCATGGGGATCGCTGCCTGGATCGCGGGGGTGTGGAAGACGTTCCCGACCGCCCGGATGCCCAGCACGAGGCAGGCCGACCAGAAGGGCGGCCTGCCAAGCAGGAAGACGCCCGCGAAAACGGTCGCGACCAGGCCCATGAAGAGGTCCGCGGAGATGATGACCGTCTTGCGCTTGAGGCGGTCGACCCACACCCCGACGAACGGCCCGAGCACCAGCTGCGGCAGGAAGGCGAAGAGCCCCGCCAGCGCCATCGTCATGGGGGAGGAGCTTTCGCTGGCGAGCCACCAGATCAGCGCGAACTGGACGGCGCTGCTGCCGATCAGCGAGACGGTCTGCCCGGCCGCGATCGTAAAGAAGCCGCGCTTCCAGCCGTGAGGCTTCGATTGTTCCATAAAACCTCCTTTTATTTGCCGGACGGTCAAAAAAACGCAGACACGCGCCCGCCCGGCTGTGTTTGCGTCCGTGGTCGAAAGACGGCCCGCCGCACCGTACGGCGGGCCCTCCGGAGTTTGTGAATGGAATTCCATTATAGCAGGCCGGTTCCGTTTGTCAAGAAGGTTTTTCAAGGGGGACGGATGCGCGCAAAAAAGGCCCCGCCGGCGGTGCCGACGGGGCCTTTCAGCCTCCGGGAATCAGATCGCGCCCGACTGCTTGAGCCACTCCTCGATCTGGAACTTGGATTTGGCGGCGACGAGCGGTTCGTTCTCCTTGCCGCCGCGGAAGAGCAGCAGGGTGGGGATGGTCATCACCGAGAACTGCTGCGCGAGCGAGGGCACGTCGTCGATGTTCACCTTGGCGAACCGGATTTTGCCCTCGTAGGCCGCGGCGAGCTGGTCGAAGATGGGGGCGAGCATCCGGCAGTAGCCGCACCAGGGCGCCCAGAAGTCCACGAGAACGGGCTCGCTCGATTTCAGGACCTCAGCCTCAAAATTGTCCGCTGTGATCGTTAAGATATTCATATAATCATCCTTTCCGGTTCATTTTCTTCTATCTGTAATTATAATCATTACAGATAATTTGTCAAGCACTTTTTCAAAAAAAGTGCTACCGGAGATTCCCGGAGAGGAACTCGTCGCGGAACCACACCTTCTTCGCCTCAAAGCTCCTGCCGTTCAGATAGTCGAGGGGGCCCGCGCCGCCCTGGAACCGGAAGGTGAGCTTGTAGGAGTAGAGAGCCTGGAACTGGTAGCCGGTGCCGTGGTTGTCGCGGTTGCGGCCGTACTTGGCGTCGCCGAGCAGCGGATGGCCGATGGAGGCGAGGTGTGCGCGGATCTGGTGGGTGCGGCCGGTCAGCAGGTCGACCTCCAGCAGGGAGAAGCGCCCGTTCTCGCCGAGCACGCGGTAGTGGGTGAGGATGGTGCGGCCGCCCGGCACGGGATGGTCGCAGACGGTGACGGTGTTCGCCGCGCCGTCCTTGACGAGGAAGCCCTTGAGGGTGTCCGACCGGTGCGGCATCGTGCCGTGCACGACGCAGAGGTAGAGCTTTTGCAGCTCGCGGGCCTTGATCTTTTCATTGAGCACCCGCAGGGCGGGCGCGTTTTTGGCCGCGATGACGATGCCGCCCGTATTGCGGTCGATCCGGTTGCAGAGGGCGGGCGTAAAGCTGTTCTCCCGGGCGGGGTCGTACTCGCCCTTTTGGTAGAGGTAGTGGAGGATGCGGTTGATCAGCGTGTCCGTCTGACCGCCCTCGTCCTCGTGGACGAGCAGGCCGGGGCGCTTGTCCGCGAGGAGGATGTTTTCATCCTCGTAGAGGACGTCGACCGTGGGCGGGACGGAGAGGAAGGCGGGCGCGCCGGGCGCGCCGCCGAAAAACTCGTCGTTCAGGTAGAGGGAAAGCCGGTCTCCCTCGCACAGACGGGTGGAGATCTCGCACCGCTTGCCGTTGAGCTTGATCCGCTTGGTGCGGATGGATTTATAGAGCAGGGCCTGGGGCAGCAGCGGGACCGCCTTGGTCACGAACTTGTCCACGCGCTGGCCCGCGTCGTTTTGATTGATGACGAATTCCCTCATGGCGAACCTCCGCAGCCCCGATGGTCGAAGGGGCCTGTAAATCAATGGCCGCGCGGCGTTGAAACCGCCCGCGGCGGGGGCGACCGGATGTGAGCGGATTCCCCGCGCTTATTATAGCACACAAGCTCCGCCGGCGAAAGCCGGGAAAAATCGACGGGGTCTAGGCAAACAGGAATTATTTTGTTATAATATGTACTAAGATACTGGAAACGCGGGCGGTGAAGAGCGGATGGCGAATGTGCACGAGGGACACAGGCAGCGGCTCAGGGACCGCTTCTTAAAGGAGGGGCTGGACGGCTTCGCCCCGCACAACGTGCTTGAACTGCTCCTCTTTTACGCGGTGCCCCAGCGGGACACCAACGAGCTGGCGCACCGTCTGCTCGCGCGTTTCGGATCGCTTTCCGGCGTGCTGGACGCGGATTTCGACGAGCTCTGCCAGGTGGAGGGGGTCGGCGCGAACGTTGCGACGCTGCTCAAGCTGGTGCCCGGGCTCGCGCGCCGGTACCTCGATGACTATGATGAAAACGGAGTGGTCCTCGCCACGATCGAAGAGGTGGGGACCTTCCTGCGGCCAAAGTTCATCGGGCGCAACAACGAGATGATCTTTCTGCTCTGCATGGACAGCCGGGGCGGCGTCGTCTACGGCGATTTCATCGCGGAGGGCAGCATCAACGCCGCGCCGATGTACACCCGCAACATCCTCGAGGCCGCGATGCGCAGCCATGCGGTGTCGGTGATTCTCGCGCACAACCATCCGCGCGGGCTCGCGCTTCCGTCCAACGCGGACATGCTCGCGACGCGCGCGGTCTTTGACGCGCTGGCGGCGGCGAAAATCCGTCTTGCCGACCACCTGATTTTTGCGGGGTCGGATTACGTTTCGATGCGCGATTCCGGTTTCTTTTCCTTTGAGCGGCCTTAGGGCTTATTCTAATTTTGTGAGATGGAGGGACCACAGATGGAGTCAGGAAACCTGGGGGCGGTCAGCCCAACCTCCGTTTGGGTATTTGTTGACAGCACGGAGGACCACGACCTGAACGGGCGGCTGGCCTCTCCGGCCTTCGGTATTACGACGTTTTCCGGGGTGCTTGCGCTGATCACCCGCATGGAGCAGTTTTATAATGAAAAACGGTTCCCGCAGAGCTCCATGCAGATCCGCTCGTTCCATAAGAAGAAACGGGGAAAAACGGCGGAGGAAAAGCCGTCTGTCCCGGCGGCGGAACAGCGCGGGGACTTGGAGGAGATGCTCGCCCGCATCGGCATGGAGGAGCCCGGGAAACGGGCGACGTTTGTGATCAGCGTGCTCTTCCGGCAGAACGCCACCTGGCAGGGGACGGTGCGCTGGCTCAACCGGGACCAGACCCAGCGGCTCCGCAGCACGCTCGAACTGATCTCGCTGATGGAGGACGCGCTCTCCCGGGGCGGCGCGTCCGACGAGCCGGGCCGGTGGCGGGAATCCGCGGACAAAACAGAAAACGGATAACGATGGGGCGCTTCCACTTTGGAAGCGCCCTTTGCGCGCCGCGCGGCTGGCAGAATCTTTCGGCGGCGGGCATTTGAAATCATGTCGAAACTGTGGTAAAATAAACTGTTGACTTTTGATGGAAAAGAAGCTACACTAGATGAATCGAACATCTGTTCTCTTGAACGCGTCAATCGATTGATCTGACGGCCCAAAGCGGGGGAGGTATATGGAAGAAGGAAAATTCGAGCTGGTCGCCCCCTACAAACCGACGGGGGACCAGCCGCGGGCAATTGAAAAGCTGACCGAAGGCGTGCTGGCGGGCAGGAAGGAACAGGCCCTGCTGGGCGTCACAGGCTCGGGCAAGACGTTCACGATGGCAAACGTCATCGCAAACGTCAACCGCCCGACGCTTGTTTTGGCGCACAACAAGACGCTGGCCGCGCAGCTGTGCAGCGAGTTCCGGGAATTTTTCCCGCACAACGCTGTGGAGTATTTTGTCAGCTACTACGACTACTACCAGCCGGAGGCCTATATCGCCCACACGGACACCTATATCGAAAAGGATTCGGCGATCAACGACGAGATCGAGAAGCTCCGTCACTCGGCGACCGCCTCGCTCGGCGAACGGCGGGACGTGATCATCGTGTCGAGCGTCTCCTGCATCTACACGCTGGGCGACCCGATCGACTACCACAGCATGGTCATCTCGCTGCGCACGGGAATGCACAGGGAACGGGACGAGCTCATCAAAAAGCTGGTGGAGATCCAGTACGAGCGCAACGACATCAACTTCGTGCGCAACAAGTTCCGGGTCCGCGGCGACGTTGTGGAGATCTTCCCCGTCTATTCGGGGGATACCGCCGTGCGCGTCGAATTCTTCGGGGACGAGATCGACCGCATCACCGAGATCAACACGCTGACCGGGGAGGTCAAGAACGTCGTCAGCCATGTGGCGATCTACCCGGCCTCCCACTACATCGTGCCGCCCGAGAAGATGGCGGCCGCGATCGATGAGATCCGCCGCGAGAGCGAGGAGCGGGTGGCTTATTTCAAGGAGCGCGGCAAGCTGATCGAGGCGCAGCGGATCGCCGAGCGCACCAACTACGACATCGAGATGATGCAGGAGATCGGCTTCTGCAAGGGGATCGAGAACTATTCCCGCGTAATTTCGGGCCGCGCGCCGGGCAGCACGCCCTACACGCTGCTCGACTACTTCCCGAAAGATTTCCTGCTCTTCGTGGACGAGAGCCACGTCACGCTGCCGCAGGTGCGCGGCATGTACGGCGGCGACCGCTCCCGCAAGCAGAGCCTGATCGAATACGGCTTCCGGCTGCCGTCCGCGCTCGACAACCGACCGCTCAACTTTGACGAGTTCTACCAGAAGCTCAACCAGGTCGTCTTCGTATCGGCGACGCCGGGCGAGTTTGAGCGCCAGAAGAGCGCCGAGATCGTCGAGCAGGTCATCCGTCCGACGGGGCTCTGCGACCCCGAGATCGAGGTGCGCCCGGTCGAGGGGCAGATCGACGACCTGCTCTCGGAGATCAACCAGCGCGCCCAGAAGGGGGAGCGGGTGCTCGTCACCACCCTCACCAAGAAGATGGCGGAGGATTTGACCGCCTACATGGAGAACATGGGGGTGCGCATCCGTTACATGCACCACGACATCGACACGATCGAGCGGATGGAGATCATCCGCGACCTGCGCCTGGGCGAGTTCGACGTGCTGGTCGGCATCAACCTGCTGCGCGAGGGCCTCGATATCCCGGAGGTGTCGCTCGTGGCGATCCTCGACGCGGACAAGGAGGGCTTTTTGCGCAGCGAGACCTCCCTTGTGCAGACGGTCGGACGCGCGGCGCGAAATTCCAAGGGCAGGGTCATCATGTACGCGGACAGCGTCACCGAGTCGATGGAGAACGCCATCCGCGAGACCTACCGCCGCCGGGAAATCCAGATGGCCTACAACAGGGAACACCACATCACCCCGCAGACGATCAAAAAGGACGTGCGCGACATCCTCGAAATCTCGACGAGGGACGAGGTCGAGGGCAAAAAGGGCAAGCGCGGAAAGAAGCTCAGCCACAAGGAACGGGAGGCGCTCATCTCCAAGCTGACGCTCGAGATGAAGAACGCGGCGAAGATCCTCGAGTTCGAGCACGCGGCCTACCTGCGCGACAAGATTGCAAAGCTCAGGGCGGAGGACGAGCGCGCCCGCCCCAGCAGGCTGCCAAAATAAAGGAAACGGAAGATAGACTATGGCTTTGGATAAAATCGTTATCAAGGGTGCCCGGGAGCACAACCTCAAGAATATTGACATTGAGATTCCGCGTGACAAGCTGATCGTCTTTACGGGACTTTCCGGCTCGGGCAAGAGCTCGCTCGCGTTCGACACCATCTACGCGGACGGCCAGCGGCGGTATGTCGAGAGCCTGTCGAGCTACGCGCGCATGTTCCTGGGGCAGATGGAGAAGCCGGACGTCGACAGCATCGAGGGGCTCAGCCCCGCGATCTCGATCGACCAGAAGACCACCTCCAAGAACCCCCGTTCGACGGTCGGCACCGTTACCGAGATTTACGACTACCTGCGCCTGCTCTACGCGCGCATCGGCGTTCCGCACTGTCCCGTCTGCGGCCGGCCGATCGAGCAGCAGACGGTCGACCAGATGGTCGACCGGGTGCTCTCGCTGCCCGAGGGGACGAAGGTGCAGGTGCTCGCGCCCACCGTGCGCGGGCGCAAGGGGGAGCATATCAAGGAGTTCGACGCCGCGCGGCGTTCGGGCTATGTACGCGTGCGGGTGGACGGCAACCTCTACGACCTCTCGGAGGAGATCAAGCTCGAAAAGAACAAGAAGCACACGATCGAGGTGGTCGTCGACCGGCTCGTGATCAAGGAGGGGGTCCGCTCCCGCCTGGCCGATTCGCTCGAAACGGCGATCGGGCTGACGGGAGGCATCGCGATCGTCGACGCGGAAGGGGAAGAGATGACCTTCTCTTCCAATTACGCCTGTCCCGACCACGATATCAGCATTGAGGAGCTCACCCCGCGCATGTTCTCCTTCAACGCCCCCTACGGCGCCTGCGAGAAGTGCACGGGTTTGGGCACCTTCCTCAAGGTCGACCCCGAGCTCGTCATCCCCAACAAGCGCCTGACCATCCGGGAGGGCGCGATCCGCGCCTCCGGCTGGTACTACGCCGAGGGCGGCATCGCGCAGATGTACTACGAGGGGCTCGCCGCCCACTACGGCTTTTCCCTCGACGTGCCGGTGAAGGACCTGCCCAAACAGGCGGTGGAGGTCCTGCTCTACGGGACCAAGGGGGAAAAGATCCTCATGCACCGCGAGGGCGGGTCGATGAAGGGCTCCTACTACACTGATTTCGAGGGGATCGTCAACAACCTCGAGCGCCGCTTCCGCGAGACGAATTCCGCGTGGATGCGCGAGGAGATCACCACCTGGATGAACAGCGTCGAGTGCCCCGTCTGCCACGGCAACCGCCTGAACGATACCGTGCTCGCGGTGACGGTCGGCGGGCTCAACATCAGCGAGTTCTGCCGGCTGTCGGTCGTGGGCGCGCTTGACTTTCTCGACCATCTCGAGCTCACCCCGCGCGAGCAGATGATCTCCGAGCTCGTGGTCAAGGAGATCCGCGAGCGGCTGGGATTCCTGCGCAGCGTCGGCCTGGAATACCTGACGCTGGCGCGCTCGGCCGGGACCCTCTCGGGCGGCGAAAGCCAGCGCATCCGGCTCGCGACCCAGATCGGCTCGTCGCTCATGGGGGTGCTCTACATTCTCGACGAGCCGTCGATCGGCCTGCACCAGCGGGACAACGACAAGCTGATCGCCACCCTCAAGCGGCTGCGCGACCTCGGCAACACGCTGATCGTCGTCGAGCATGACGAGGACACGATGTACGCGGCCGACTACATCGTCGACATCGGCCCCGGCGCGGGGATCCACGGCGGCGAGGTGGTCTGCGCGGGCACGGTGGACGAGATCAAGGCCTGCCCCCGGTCGATCACCGGGCAGTACCTTTCCGGGGCCAAGCGGATCGGGGTGCCCGCGGAGCGCCGCAGGGGCAACGGGAAGAGCCTCAAAATCGTCGGCGCGGCGGAAAATAACCTCAAGGAGATCGACGTGGAGATCCCGCTCGGAATCTTCACGGTGGTGACGGGCGTCTCCGGTTCGGGCAAGAGCTCGCTGATCAACGAGGTGCTCTTCAAGCGCCTGACGCGGGAGCTCACCAATCCGCGCGTCAAGCCGGGCAGGCACGAGGACATCCTCGGTATGGAGAACGTCGACAAGGTGATCGACATCAACCAGTCGCCGATCGGGCGCACCCCGCGCTCCAACCCGGCGACCTATACCGGCGTGTTCACCGACATCCGCGAAATCTTCGCGCAGACGGCCGACGCCAAGATGCGCGGCTACAAGTCCAGCCGCTTCTCCTTCAACGTCAAGGGCGGCCGCTGCGAGGCGTGCGAGGGCGACGGCATCGTGCGCATCGAGATGCACTTCCTGGCGGACATCTACGTGCCCTGCGAGGTGTGCAAGGGCCGCCGCTACAACCGCGAGACGCTCGAGGTGAAATACAAGGGAAAATCGATCTACGACGTGCTCGAAATGACCGTCGAGGAGGCGCTCGCGTTCTTCAAAAACGTGCCCAAGATCGCGCGCAAGCTCCAGACCCTCTACGACGTGGGGCTCGGCTACGTCAAGGTCGGCCAGCCCGCGACGACCCTTTCGGGCGGCGAGGCGCAGCGGGTCAAGCTCGCGACCGAGCTTTCCAAGCGGCCGACCGGGCGCACCGTCTACATCCTTGACGAGCCGACGACCGGCCTGCACACCGCCGACGTGCACAAGCTGATCGACGTTTTGCAGACGCTGGTGGACGCGGGGAATACCGTCATCACAATTGAGCATAATTTAGAGGTGATCAAAACCGCCGACTACATCATCGACCTCGGCCCCGAGGGGGGCGACGCGGGCGGAACCATCGTCGCGGCCGGCACGCCGGAGGAGATCTGCAAGGTTCCGGAGTCCTATACGGGGCAATACCTAAAAAAAATGTTATAAATTTATCAAATTTGTGCGGTTTGGGGCTTTACAAATAGTACACCAATATGGTATATTTGTGGCAGAAACAGCGGGAACCGCTGAAAACCGGTATAAAGGAGTTTTGTGACATGAAAAAGTATGTATGCAGCATCTGCGGGTTCGTCTATGATGAGGAGAAGGGCTATCCCGAGGAGGGCATCGCGCCCGGGACCAAGTGGGAGGACGTGCCCGCCGATTTTGTCTGCCCGCTCTGCGGCGTCGGCAAAGAGCAGTTTGAAGCGGAATAAGGAACGACGCGTGACCATTTGACCTGTCAAATGGTCACCTCGTTTGTATACAGGAGGAAACCAAAATGGCAGCAGTGAAAATTACCGACCGCATCTACTCCGTCGGAATCCTGAACCCCAACATGCGGGTGTTCGACATTGTCATGACGACCGACTACGGCACGTCCTACAACTCCTACCTGATCAAGGGGGACAGGAAGAACGTCCTGGTCGAGGCGTGCCACAAGACCTATTTCAAGCAGTATCTGGCCAACATCCGCGAGGTGATCGACCCCGAAAGGATCGACTACGTGGTGCTCAACCACAACGAGCCCGACCACTCGGGCAGCCTCGCGCAGCTGCTCGAATACATCCCCAACGCGACGATTATCGCGTCCAAAGCGGGGAGCATCTACCTGAAGAACATCACCAACCGCGGCGACCTTTCGGTGCAGGCCGCCAAGGACGGCGACGTGATCGACATCGGCGGGGCGACGCTGCGCTTCATCAACGCGCCCTTCCTCCACTGGCCCGATTCGATGTTCACCTGGGTGGAGGAGGAGAAGGCGCTCTTCTCCTGCGACTTCCTCGGCGCGCACTACTGCGAGCCCTACACCTTCGATTACAATATGGCCTATCCCTCCAAGTACGAGGCGGCCTTCAAAAACTACTACGACGCGATTTTCGGGCCCTTCAAGCCCTATGTGCTCGCGGGGCTTGAAAAGATCAAGGACCTGCCGGTGGAGCTCTGCTGTAACAGCCACGGACCGGTCCTCACAAAGGGCTGCCGCCTCGAGTACGCGAAGGAACGGTACGCCGCGTGGAGCCAGCCGCAGAAGGACGAGCGCCTGACGGTGCCCGTCTTCTACACCTCCGCCTACGGCAACACCCGCAAGATCGCCTCCGCGATCCGCGGGGGCATCCTGGAGGCGAAGCCGGACGCGGCGGTCGACTGCTTCGACATCATCGAACACGACATGGGCAGGCTGGCCGCGCTGCTCAATTCGTCCGACGCGTTCGCGCTCGGCAGCCCGACGATCAACGGCGACGCGGTGCCGCCCGCCTGGATGCTGCTGGCCCACGTCGACGCGGTCAACAACAAGAAAAAGCCGGTGCTCGTCTTCGGCTCCTACGGCTGGAGCGGCGAGGCGGTGCCCAACCTGTCCGCCCGCCTCGCGGGGCTCAAGATGAGCCTCTTCGGCGAGGGATACAAGGTCTGCTTCGTGCCTTCGGAGGAGGACCTCGCCAGGGCGAGGGAACTCGGCAAGGCGTTCGGCGAGTCGCTGTAACGTGTACGTCAGGAGAAAGGAGGGATTCCGCGGAATCCCTCCTTTCCTGTTTCCTTCCCTTGAAAAAAACCGTCGAAAATGATATGATAATACGGTATGCAAATTGATTTCGGGGAGGACGCGTTTTGGCAACGGAACAGGCGGCGGCATCGTCCGCACAGATCGCGCGGCAGCGGGAGTTCGCCCGGCAGGTGCAGGAGCTTCTGGCGCGGCGCTACGACCATCCCCCGGCGGCGTTCGTCCATTCGTTCGGCTGCCAGCAGAACCAGTCGGACGGCGAAAAGCTCTCGGGGATGCTCGCGGAGATGGGCTACGGCTTCACCGATTCCCCAAGTTACGCGGATCTGGTCATCTACAACACCTGCGCGGTCCGGGAAAACGCCGAGGACCGGGTGTTCGGCAACGTGGGCGCCCTCAAAAAGGTCAAGCGCGCCCGCCCGGGCATGCTGATCGGGCTCTGCGGCTGCATGATGCAGCAGCAGGCGGTCGCGGACCGGATTCGTGCGAGCTACCCCTACGTCGACCTCGTGTTCGGCACCCACGCGCTGCACACGCTGCCCGAGCTGCTCTTCCGGCGGCTTTCGGGGGAGCGGCGGCAGTTTTCGGTGGCGCCGGGGGACGGGGAGATCATCGAGGGGCTGCCGCTGCGCAGGGACGGCGCCATCAAGGCGAACCTGCCGATCATGTACGGGTGCGACAATTTCTGCACCTATTGCATCGTGCCCTATGTGCGCGGCCGGGAGCGCAGCAGAAACCCGGAGGACGTGCTGCGGGAGGCCCGGGAGATTTCCGCCTCCGGCTACCGGGAGATCACCCTGCTCGGCCAGAACGTCAACTCCTACGGCAAGGGGCTTTCCGAGCCGGTCGACTTTTCCGACCTGCTCGGCCGTGTCGACGCCGTGGAGGGGGATTTCTGGCTGCGGTTCATGACGAGCCACCCGAAGGACTGTACGAAAAAGCTGATCGATACGATCGCGTCGAGCGAAAAGGTCTGCCGCCACATCCACCTGCCGGTGCAGAGCGGCAGCGACCGGGTGCTCGCGGCGATGAACCGCCGCTATACGGCGGAGCGCTACCTCGAACTCATCGACTACGCGCGCGAGGCGATCCCCGGCGTCACCTTTTCGAGCGACATCATCGTCGGCTTTCCCGGCGAGACGCGGGAGGACTTTGAGGAGACCCTCGCGCTGGTGAGGCGGGTGCGCTACAACACCCTCTACACCTTCCTCTTTTCTCCCCGCACGGGGACGAAGGCCGCCTTGATGGACGACCCGGTCCCCGCGGAGGAAAAATCCCGGTGGTTCCGCGAGCTGCTCGACGCGGAGAGCGAAATCCGCGGGGAAATCCAGGCGGGGATGGTCGGCCGCACGGTGCGGGTACTCGCCGAGGGGGAGGGCCGCTCCGGCGGGGGCTGGCTCTCCGGGCGCACGGAAAGCAACGACATCGTCGAATTTACCGGCCCGCGCGAGGCGATCGGCCGGTTTGTGAACGTCAAGATCGAGCGCGCGCTGAACTGGGCGCTCTTCGGAAGCCTGGCGTGACAGGAGGCGGGGAGGAACCATGAGAAGGAAAGACAGGGAAGTGACCGATCCGGAGCGGATCGACGCGATCATCCGCGCCTGCCACTGCTGCAGGCTGGGTTTTTATGACAACGGGGAGGTTTACATCGTCCCGCTCGATTTTGGTTATGATGAAAAAGAGGGAAAACGGACCTTCTATTTTCACGGGGCCAAAGAGGGCCGGAAGATGGACTGCATCCTGAGGTCCCCCCGGGCCGGGTTCGAACTGGATACCGGCTACGAGCTCATCGAGGCGGAGGTCGCGTGCAGGAACTCCGCCCGCTACCGGAGCGTCGTCGGGACGGGGCGCGTCTCGGTCATCGAGGCCCCGGAGGAAAAGCGGGCCGCTTTGCAGGCGGTCATGCTCCACAGCACGGGAAAGGGCGGTTGGGATTTCCCCGACGCGATGCTCAACGCGGTCTGTGTTTTTCAGCTGGAGGTGGAGACCCTCTCCTGCAAGGAACACGCATAAATAAAATTTCAAATAGAAAGCAGAGGAAAAAACAATGGATGTTATTGCAACGGCACGCCAGCTCGGAAAGGCGATTCAGCAGGACGAGCGGTATCTCCGCCTCATGGTGGCGCAGCAGATGAACGATTCGGACGAGGAGCTCCAGTCGCTCATCGGCAAATTCAACCTCAAGCGGATCGATCTCAATGGGGAGATCAACAAGAGCGAGAAGGACCAGGAGAAGATCACGGCGATCAACGGCGAGGTCAAGGAGCTCTATGCGCAGATCATGGCGAACAAGAACATGAGCGCCTACAACGACGCCAAAAACGAGGTCGACGGGCTGGTCGATTTCGTCATGCAGATCCTGCGCGGGAGCCTCGACGGCGAGGACCCCGACCAGATCGAACAGAAGAGCGGCGGATGCTCGGGCAGCTGCTCCTCCTGCTCCGGCTGCCACTGAACCACTGACAAAATAACCACCGGAGGTCGGCGTGGATGAACGTTGATATGCAGAAGCTCTCCCCGATGATGCAGCAGTATTTCGCCGTAAAGGAACAGCACAAGGACCACATCCTCTTCTTCCGGCTCGGCGACTTCTACGAGATGTTTTACGACGACGCGATCCTCGCGTCGAAGGAGCTCGAGCTCACCCTGACGGGGCGGGACTGCGGGCAGGAGGAGCGCGCCCCGATGTGCGGCGTGCCCTACCACGCGTGTGACGCGTACATCTCGCGGCTCATCAGGAAGGGCTACAAGGTGGCCATCTGCGAGCAGATGGAAAACCCCGCCGACGCCAAGGGCGTCGTCAAGCGCAGCGTCATCCGCGTCGTCACGCCGGGGACCCTCATCGAGAGCAACATGCTCTCGGAGGACACGAATAATTTCATCGCCTGCATCCTCTGCGACGCGGGCGGCTGGGGGCTGGCCTGCGCCGATATTTCGACCGGCCAGCTCTTTGTCTCCCAGTTTGAGGCGGGGGCGCAGGGCGAGCTGATCAACGAGCTCGGGCGGTACAGCCCGAGCGAAATCATCTTTAACGACGGGCTACTCGACAAGAAGGAGGTCACCTCCTTTATCAAGGAGAAGCTCCACTGCGTCGCCGACCTGTGCGACTCCGAGCGGTTCGAGCCGCGGGAGGCCGAAGCGCTCATTGAACGGCACTTTTCCAGGGAACCGAAGGAACTGGGGCTCGAGGGGAAGGAGAGCGCGGTCCGCGCGCTCGGCGCGCTGCTCTCCTACCTCTACGAGACGCAGCAGAAGGGGCTCGAACGGATCACCGACGTCGGCTATGTGAACCCCGAGCAGTACATGGTGCTGGACCTGACCGCGCGGCGCAACCTCGAGCTGACCCAGACGATGCGCACGGGCGAAAAGCGCGGGACGCTGCTCTGGGTGCTGGACAAGACCAAAACCGCGATGGGCAAGCGGCTGCTGCGCAGCTACCTCGACAAGCCCCTCGTGAACCCCGCCGCCATCAATAAGCGCCTCAACGCGGTGGAGGAGCTCGTGGACGACACGATTCTGCGCTGCGACATCGCGGACGCCCTTTCGGGCATCTTCGACCTCGAGCGGCTGATGACCCGCGTCATCTACGGCAACGCCACGCCGCGCGAGTTCAAATCCCTCGAGTTCACCTGCCGGGCGCTGCCCGGCCTGCGGGAACGGCTTGCCGGCTGCGCGAGCGCCTATCTGAAGGAGGTCCACGACCGGATCGATCCGCTCGAGGACGTCTGCGGGCTCCTCTCCCGCGCGATCGTCGACGAGCCGCCCATCGCGCTCAAGGACGGCGGCGTCATCAAGGAGGGCTTCGACGGGGAGCTGGACGGCCTGCGCTCCCTCGTGCACAACACCAAGCAGGTGCTTGTGGAGATCGAGTCGCGGGAGAAGGAGCGCACCGGCATCCGGAACCTCAAAATCGGCTACAACCGGGTGTTCGGCTACTACATAGAGGTTACGAGATCCAACCTGTCGATGGTGCCCGACGACTATATCCGTAAGCAGACGCTTGCGAACGGCGAGCGTTACATCACCCAGGAGCTCAAGGAGCTCGAGGAAAAAATCCTCACCGCCGGGGAGCGGATCACCTATCTGGAGGCGAAGCTCTTCGACGAGGTGCGCGAGGCCGTATCGGCGGAGCTGCACCGGGTGCAGGCCACCGCCTCCGCGGTGGCGCGGCTCGACGTCTACTGCGCGCTGGCCGCGGTCGCGCAGGCGAACGGCTACTGCCGCCCCGATGTGAACTTCTCCGATGAAATCTGTATCCGTGAGGGGCGGCACCCGGTCGTCGAGCAGCTGATGAACGGCGCGCCTTTCGTCGCCAACGACACGGCGCTCAACAACACCGACAAGCAGATCGCGATCATCACCGGCCCCAATATGGCCGGTAAATCAACCTACATGCGTCAGACGGCGCTCATCGTGCTGATGGCGCAGATGGGTTCCTTCGTACCCGCCGCGTCGGCGTCGATCGGCGTGGTGGACGGCATCTTTACGCGGGTGGGCGCGTCGGACGACCTCTCGTCCGGGCAGTCGACCTTCATGGTCGAAATGACCGAGGTCGCGCAGATCATGAAGGAGGCCACCCCCAAGAGCCTGCTTATTTTGGATGAGATCGGGCGGGGAACTTCGACATTTGACGGCATGAGCATTGCGCGCGCCGTGATAGAATATATTGCGGACAAGCGCCACGTGGGGGCCAAGACCCTCTTCGCCACCCACTATCACGAGCTGACCGAGCTCGAATCGGAGCTGACCGGCGTCAAGAACTACAACATCGCCTGCAAAAAGCGGGGGGACGAGCTCACCTTCCTGCGCCGGATCGTGCCGGGCGGCGCGGACGACAGCTACGGCATCGAGGTCAGCAAGCTCGCCGGCGTGCCCGACTGGATCATCCGGCGCGCCCGGCAGGTGCTCGGCCAGCTTGAGGAGGGCAAGGAGGTCTCGCCCGCGAAGAAGAAGCACGCCGCGGCCGCGGAAGGGCCGCAGATCTCCTTTGAGGCGGTGATCCCCTCGGAGGTCGAGGCGGCGCTTCGGCAGGTGGACGTCAACACGCTCACGCCGATCGAGGCGCTCAACAAGCTCTATGAACTGAAATCTCTGCTCAAGGATTAGGACGAAAGGGGGGACGCGGAGTGGCAAAGATCAACGTGCTGGACAAACAGGTCGCCGAGCTGATCGCGGCGGGCGAGGTGGTGGAGCGCCCCGCGTCAATCGTCAAGGAGCTGGTGGAAAACGCCGTCGACGCGGGGGCGACCAAGGTCACCGTCGAGATCCAGGGGGGCGGCATCCGGTATATCCGCGTGACCGACAACGGCACGGGCATCGCGCGGGAGGACGTGGAGAACGCCTTTTTGCGCCACGCGACGAGCAAGGTGAAAAACGAGGAGGACCTCACCCGCATCATGACGATGGGGTTCCGCGGCGAGGCGCTCGCCTCGATCGCGGCGATGTGCCGGGTCGAGCTGCTCACCCGCACGGCGGAGGAGATCGCCGGGACGCGCTATACGATCTCCGGCGGCGAACCGGGGGAGCTCTCCGACGCGGGCTGCCCGACCGGCACGACGATCACCGTCCGGGACGTCTTCTTCAACACCCCCGCGCGGATGAAGTTCCTAAAAAAGGACGTCTCGGAGGGCAACAGCGTCGCCGCCGCCGTCGAAAAGGCGGCGCTCGGCAATCCCGGAGTGGCCGTCAAGTTCCTGCGCGACGGCGTCGTGCGCCTGCAGACGCCGGGGGACGGGCAGGTGCTCTCGGCGGTGCGGTGCGTGCTCGGCCGGGAGTTTTCCGAAAACGCGGTTCCCGTCCGCTATGAGGCGAACGGCCTCACGCTCGACGGGGTAATCAGCAGGCCCTCCTTCGCGCGCGGCTCGCGCGGGCTTCAGAATTTCTTCATCAACACCCGCTTCGTGCGCTCGAAAACCTGCATGGCCGCGCTCGAGGAGAGCTACCGCAACACGCTGATGGTGGGGCGATACCCCTCCTGCGTGCTGAACCTCACGGTCCCGCCCCAAACGGTCGACGTGAACGTGCACCCCGCGAAGATCGAGGTGCGCTTCGCAAACGAAAAGAGCATCTTTGACCTTGTCTATTACGGCTGCAAGACGGCGCTCGGCGCGAACAGGCTCGCGCCCGAGATCAGGGCGGAGGATGTAAAGTATAATCCCTTTAAGGCGAATCCGGATCAGGCCGCGCCGGCACAGCAGCGGCTGAGCGTCGGCGAATATAAGGAGCTGCTTGAAAAGCGGCTCAAGGCGGAGCGGGCCCCCTCCGTGCTCGAATACACCTACCGCCCCGCGCCCGCCGCGCCGGTGCGCGCGGGCGCGGACGTGCCGCCGCCCTCCGACTATGACGCGCCGCTGTCGCTGGAGAGCCCGCCGCCCGCCGTGGGAACGGCGCCGCCGGCGCTCACCTTTCACGCCGAGCCGGTGACCCTCTTTTTTGACAAGGAGCCGGCGCCGGAGACGGCGGAAGCCGCCTCTTTGGGCATCCCGGAGGAAGGACCCGCCGCGCCGCCCGATCCCTATGAGAACGCGCGGGTGATCGGGGAACTGTTCGGCACCTATGTGCTGCTCGAGCGCGGGGACGAGCTGGTGCTCGTGGACAAGCACGCCGCGCACGAACGCCTGCTTTTCAACCGGATCGTGGCGGGCGGAGTCGGGGAGGACCGGCAGATGCTGCTTACCCCCGTCTCGGTGAAGCTCTCCCCGGAGGAGCACGCGGCGGTGCTGGAAAACGCTTCGCTGCTGGCGGGCGCGGGCATCCCCGTCGAGGACTTCGGGGACGGGTTCGTGCTGGTGCGGGAGGTCGCGCCGATCCTCGCGGACGCGGACATCGCGGGGATCGTCTCCGAATGCGCGGACAAGCTGCTGCGCGGGGGCGGGAAGCTGCTGCCGCGCCAGCTCGAGGACTTCTACCACACGGTCGCCTGCCGCGCGGCGATCAAGGCGCACGACAGGACACCCGTGCCGAGCCTCGCGGAGCTCATCGAAATGCTCCGGCAGGACGGCGACGCGGACCACTGCCCGCACGGGCGGCCGGTGTCCGTCCGTATGCGGCGGCACGAGATCGAAAAGAAATTTGGCAGGCTGGGCTGATATGGAAAGACAGGATGGAAAACTCCCGCTCGTCGTGGTGGCGGGCCCGACCGCGTCGGGCAAGACGGCCCTGGCCGTCGAGCTGGCGCTCCGGTTCGGCGGGGAAGTCGTCTCCGCCGATTCAATGCAGGTCTACCGCGGGATGGACATCGCGACCGCCAAACCGGACGAAGCCGAAATGAAGGGGGTTCCGCACCATTTAATCGACTTCATCGAGCCGGACGGCGCGGCCTTCTCGGTGGCGGATTACGCGCGGCTCGCGCACGCGGCGATCGACGGGATCGCCGCGCGGGGGAGGCTGCCGATCCTCGCCGGGGGGACGGGGCTCTACATCGGCGCGGTCGTCGACAACCTCGACTATGGGGAGATTCCCGCCTCGCCGGAGGTGCGGGAGGAACTGAAAACGCAGGCGCGGGAACGCGGCGGCGAAGCGATGCTCGAAGAGCTGCGCGGGGTGGACCCCGCGCTCGCGGAAAGGCTGCACCCCAATAACCTCGGACGGGTGCTGCGCGCGCTGGAGGTCTACCGGGTGACGGGGATCCCGATGAGCGAGCACCAGCGCCGTTCCCGGCTCACGCCCGCGCGCTATGAGCCCTGCATGCTCGGCATCTGCTTTCGCGACCGCGAAAAGCTCTACGAGCGGATCGACCGGCGCGTAGACCTCATGATGGAACGCGGCCTGCTCGACGAGGCGCGGGAGGTCAGCCGCCGCTACGGCGGGACGGCCCGCCAGGCGATCGGCTACAAGGAGCTGCAGCCCTATCTGGAGGGGCGGGCGCCGCTTGAGGAGTGTGTGGCGCGGCTCAAGCAGGCCACCCGCAACTATGCCAAGCGGCAGCTCACCTGGTTTCGGCGGGACGGACGCATCCGGTGGCTCTGCGCGGACGAGTTTTCCTCCCCCGCGGAGCTGGCACAAAAGGCGGTCGAACTGGTTCACAACAGCATTCTTTTGTGATATAATATTCTGAAAGCAAAGACACGATACAGAAAGAGAAAACGGACACAACACTGATTTTGTTGCTCTGCAACAGGGGAGGTACCATGAAACAGCTGAATCTACAGGATGTTTTCCTCAACCAGGCCCGCCGCGAGAAGATCACCGTGACGATCTATCTGACCAACGGCTTCCAGTTCAAGGGGGTCGTGCGCGGCTTCGACTCCTTCACTGTCATCCTCGACTGCGAGGGGCGTCAGAACCTGGTCTACAAGCACGCGATTTCCACGATCATTCCCTCCAAGACGATCAGCATCCTGGAGTCGGTCGAGGGCGACAAAGAGAACGAATAGAAATCAGGCGGAACACCGGATATGAAAAATACGTTGACCCAAAGGCTCGTGATGGGGCTGCTCGCGCTTTTCCTGCTCAGCTACGTCGGCTATCAGGCGTGGCGGTATTTCACCTCCCAGTACAAAACCGAGACGGTGTATACCTACACGGTCGCGGAAACCGCCGGGATCACGGGCATCGCCCTGCGCGAGGAACAGCTGCTTGACGACTGGATCGGCAAGGGCGTGGCGACCTACCTGACGAGCGACGGCACCAAAGTCTCCAACGGCACCGCGATCGCCGAGGTCTACCGGAGCGAGAAGGACGCGGAAAATGTGCGGATGGTGCGGGAACTCTCCCACCAGCGGGAACAGCTCGAAAAGGCGCAGGACCCCGGCACCACCTCCTACGCGCACACCGACGTGCTCAACCGGCAGATTTTCAGCGAACTGGGCGGCATCATCCGCCAGGTGGACGGCAACAGCTTTTCCCAGATTTCCGGCGGGGCGGACAACCTGCTCCTGTTGCTCAACACCAAGCAGGTCGCGACCGGAAAGCAGAGCAGCTTTGCCGGCGAGATCGAGCGGCTCGAATCGGAGGAGCGGTACTACTCCTCCCAGATCAAGGAGGAGCCCGAGACGATCACGGCCCCGCGCCCCGGGTATTTCATCCGGACGATCGACGGCCTCGAGGGCAAGGCGGACCTTGAAAACCTCGACGAGCTGCTCCCGGACGATCTGGCCCGGCTGATGAACACGCCGGTCAAGACCAATTCCACAAGGGTGGGCAAGCTGATGCTCGGCCACAACTGGTACTTTGCCGCCGCCGTCCCGGAGGAGGATGTCTCCAAATACCGGGAGGGCGCGCTTGTCACCCTCGATTTCCACCTCAGCGGGACAAGCCCGGTGGAGGCGGTGGTGTGGAACGTCAACAAGGACCAGGAGAAGGGCGGCGCGGTCGTCGTCTTCCGCAGCGACTATATCAACGAGGCGCTCGTCAACCTGCGCACCGCGCAGGCAGACGTCAAATTCAAATCCATCTCCGGGCTGCGGGTGAGCAGCTCGGCCATCCGGTTCGAGGGCATCCAGAAGGGCGTTTACATCATCCGGGGCGAAAAGCTCGCCTTCCGCCCGGTGGACGTGCTCTACGAGGGGGCGGGGTTCGTGGTCTGCCGGGAAGCCAATCCCGAGGCCGAGCCCGACTGCCTCCAGCAATATGACGATGTGGTCATCGAGGGGGCGCAGCTTTATGACGGAAAACCGGCCTGACGAAGGGGCCGTCGCCGCGACGGTGAGGGATATTACCGAGCGTATAGCCGAGACCTGCGCGAAATGCGGCAGGGACCCGGCGGACGTGCGGCTGATGGCGGTGACCAAGACGGTCGAGGCCGCGCGGGTCAACGAGGCGATCGGCGCGGGGGTGCGGCTGCTCGGGGAAAACCGCGCGCAGGAGCTGCTCTCCAAATATGACGACTACCGGAAGGACGGGGTGGAGATCCACTTCATCGGGCATTTGCAGACCAACAAGGTGCGGCAGATCGCGGATAAGGTGACGATGATCCAGTCGCTGGACAGCCTCCCGCTCGCGCGGGAGATCGAAAAACAGTGCGCAAAGCTCGGGAAAAAGATGGACTGCCTCGTGGAAGTAAATATTGGAAGCGAACTGACAAAATCCGGCGTGTCGCCCGAAGCGCTTCCGGAATTTCTGGAAGAGGTTTCCTCGGTTGGCGGGATTTGTGTGCGGGGACTGATGTCGATCCCGCCGGTCTGCGAAAACGATCTCGAAAGAGAACGTTATTTTTCCAGTTTGTATAAACTATTTGTTGACATCGGGCAGAAAAAAATAGATAATATCAGTATGGATTTTTTGTCTATGGGGATGTCGGACGACTACCTGTTGGCAATCAAGCACGGCTCCAGCCTTGTTCGGATTGGAACCGCGCTGTTTGGGCGCAGGGCCTATGCCGGCCATCAATGAGAAACTGAGAGGGATGTTTTTATGGGACTTATGGATAAGTTCAAGAACTTCATCGGGATTCCGGAGGACGAGTACTACGAGGACGAGGACGTGGATTTCATCTCCAACGACAATCCCCGCCCCGATCCCGTCCGCGAGGAGCCCGCGGTGCACGGAGAGAAGCGCGGCAACAAGGTTGTCAACATCCACGCGACCACCCAGCTTCAGGTGGTGCTCGTAAAGCCCGAGCGGTTTGACGACGCCTCCGCCGTGGCGGACCACCTCAACGACAAGCGCACCGTCGTGCTCAACCTCGAGTCGACCAATAAGGACGTCTCCCGCAGGCTGATCGATTTCCTCTCGGGCGTGGCCTACGCCAACAACGGCCAGATCAAGCGCGTCGCCAACAGCACCTACATCATCACTCCCTACAATGTCGACATCATGGGCGACCTGCTCGACGAGCTCGAGAGCAACGGCGTCTTCTTCTGATGGCTTTCGCGGCGGACAGGCAGGACCAGGCGTTCACCGCCCACATCCTTGACCTGTTTACCATAGCGCAGCAAAAATACGTGACGCGCTTCACCGGCTTCCTGGACATGCACCAGCTCGCGCTGGCGCGGCGGGCGGCCGCGTCCTGCGCGTATCCGAATCACTCGTTTTTCGGCGGGCATCCCGGCGGGGAACGGGTGATGCTCGGCGTTTTCGCCCCCTACGAGGAGCCGGACGAGGCGGCGTTCCCGATCGTCCCGCTCACGCTCACCTTCCGGGCGGAGGACCCCATCGGCCACCGGGATATTTTGGGCTCCCTCACGGGGCTGGAGATCCGCCGGGAGGCGGTGGGGGACATCCTCATGGGGGAGGGGCTCGCCGTCTGCTTCGTGACCGATGCGGTCGCGCCCGTCGTCCTGAATGAGCTTGCCAAGGTCGGACGCTGCGGCGTCAGGGTTCGGGAGGGGCTTCCCGATGCGCTGCCAGCGCTGTACCGCTATGCCGACGTCCCCATCAATGTGAGCGCCCTGCGGCTCGACTGCGTGGCCGCGGCGCTGCTCCACCTCTCCCGCGAAAAGGCCGCGCAGGCGGTGCGCTCGGGGGCGGTGTCCCTCAACGGCGCGCCCGAACAGGAGGTCTCCCGCATGCTCTGCGAGGGGGACGTGCTGAGCGTCCGCGGCTATGGGAAATATCTGGTCGCGCAGGTGCTTTCGGAGACGAAAAAGGGGCGGCTGCACCTGCTCTGCAAAAAATATGTATGATCCGGTACGATTCCGATGAATGATATAAGGGGGATGTTCCACTGTGCTCAATCCAAACGAGATCGCGAACAAGCAGTTTTCCAAGGGGCGGGGCTACCGCGCGGAGGAAGTCGACAGCTATTTGCGGCAGATTGCCAGCGACATCGGTGAACTGATAGAGGAAAAGCGGGACCTGGAAAAGAAGATGATGGTCCTCGCGGACAAGCTCGAGGAGTACAAGGAGGACGAGGAGAGCCTGCGCGCGGCGCTGCTCGGCGCCCAGAAGCTGGGCGACAGCGTGGTGCGGGAGGCCAAGGCCAAGGCGCAGTCGCTCCTTGAGGACGCCGAGGCGCAGGCCGTGCAGCTCGTGGAGAACGCCAAGAAGGAGATCGAGCGGCAGCAGCAGGGCTTCGTCCGGCTGCAGCGGGAGGTCGCGACCTTCAAGAGCAAGCTGCAGCTCGTCTATAAGCAGCATCTGGAGCTCATCAGTTCCATCCCCGTGGACGAGAACATCGTGGAAGCGGCGATGAAGAAGAGCGCCCCGCAGCCGGAACCCCAGCCCCAGCCGGAGCAGCCCGCCTTTGAGGAGCCTGTCGACGAGCTGCCGCCCCCTGTCGAGCCGGTGGACGAGTATTCGATCCCGCTGCCGGTGGACGCCCCGTTGAGCTATTCGGAGGAGCGCCTTGAATACAGCGAGGACGCCTACGAATCCGACCCGGCGCCCGCGCCCAAGCGGGAATCGCGGTTCGGCCCGCTCAAATTCGGCAAGGAATTCGACATCAAGCGCGACGACGACAAGCGCAGGAAATAATTTCCGTCAAGATGAAATAGACAAAACAAGGAGAGAACAGCCCAATGTCCGAACAGGATTACAGCAAAACATTAAACCTTCCCAAGACCGACTTCTCGATGAGGGCCGGGCTGCCGCAGAAGGAGCCCGGCATGGTCGAAAAATGGGATCGTGAGCGCCTTTACGACAAGATGATCGAAAAGAACGAGGGCAAGCCGCTCTATATGTTCCACGACGGCCCGCCGTATGCGAACGCGAACATCCACCTCGGGACCGCGCTCAACAAGGTGCTCAAGGACATCATCATTCGCCAGAAAAACCTGTCCGGATACAAGGCCCCCTACACCCCCGGCTGGGACACCCACGGCCTGCCCATCGAGCTCAAGGCGATTAAGGAGCTGGGCGTTTCGAGCGACATCACCCCGGTCGAACTTCGGAAGGTGTGCCGCGATTTCGCGTTGCGTTTCGTCGAGAACCAGAAGCAGGAATTCAAGCGCCTGGGCACCCTCGCGGACTACGACAACCCCTACCTGACGCTGAAGCCCGAATACGAGGCGCGCCAGATCGAGATCTTCGGCGCGATGGCCAACAAGGGCTATATCTATAAGGGCCTCAAGCCGGTCTACTGGTGCCCTCAATGCGAAACGGCGCTCGCCGAGGCGGAGATCGAATACGAGGAGGACCCCTGCCGTTCGATCTATGTGAAATTCAATGTCGTCGACGACAAGAAGGGCGTGCTCGCGCGCCTCGGCGCGGAGGATCTCTCCAAGACCTATATCGTCATCTGGACCACGACCACCTGGACGCTGCCCGGCAACATGGCCATCTGCGTCGGCCCGGCGTTTGAGTACTGCGTCGTGAAGGCGGGCGGGGAATATTACGTCATGGCCAAGGAGCTGGTCGAGTCGTCGATGAAGGCGGCCAAGATCGAGGATTACGAGATTCTCGGCGTCTGCCTGGGCGAGGAACTCGAGTATATCACCTACCAGCATCCCTTCCTCGACCGGCAGTCGCCGGTCATCCTTGGCGACCACGTCACGCTCGAGAGCGGCACAGGCTGCGTCCACACGGCGCCCGGCCACGGCGTCGAGGACTTCGACGTCTGCGCGCAGCACTATCCCGAGATCGAAGTCGTCGTGCCGGTCGATAAGTTCGGCAAGCTGACCGAGCTCGCGGGCGAGTTCGCGGGCCTTTCGACCGACGCCGCCAACAAGGCGATCGCCCAAAAGCTGGAATCCACCGGCAACCTCTTCGCGATGGAGAAGATCATCCACCAGTACCCGCACTGCTGGCGCTGCAAGGAGCCGATCATCTACCGCGCCACCGAGCAGTGGTTCTGCTCGGTCGACGACATCAAGGAGCAGACGGTGGAGGAGATCGAAAAGGTCAACTTCATCCCCGAGTGGGGCCGCGGCCGCATGATCAACATGGTCCGCGACCGCAGCGACTGGTGCATCTCGCGCCAGCGCACCTGGGGTGTTCCGATCCCGATCTTCTACTGCAAAAAATGCGGCAAATACCATGTCGACGAGGCGAGCATCGCCGCCGTCGCGGAGCTTTTTCGCACGCACGGGGGTTCGGACGCCTGGTACACCACCGACGCGAAGGACATCCTGCCCAAGGGCACCAAGTGCAAATACTGCGGCAGCGAGGAGTTCACCAAGGAGACCGACATCATGGACGTCTGGTTCGATTCCGGCACGTCCTATGCCTCGG
The DNA here is from genome assembly GCF_030825285.1 of Anaerotruncus massiliensis (ex Togo et al. 2026). Classification (NCBI taxonomy): domain Bacteria; kingdom Bacillati; phylum Bacillota; class Clostridia; order Eubacteriales; family Oscillospiraceae; genus Anaerotruncus; species Anaerotruncus massiliensis (ex Togo et al. 2026). Next base: position 11,116 of record NZ_JAPJQF010000001.1, on the reverse strand, counting down.
TCATCCACGACAATCCCAGCCTGGAATGGCCGGTCGACCTCTACCTCGAGGGCACCGACCAGTACCGCGGCTGGTTCCAGTCGTCGCTGCTGACCTCGGTCGCGTGGCAGGGCGTCGCGCCCTACAAGACCGTCTGCACCCACGGCTGGGTGGTCGACGGCGAGGGCCGCAAGATGTCCAAGTCGCTCGGCAACGGCATGGAGCCCAGCGAGATCACCGACCAGTACGGCGCGGATATCCTGCGCCTGTGGGTCGCCTCCGCCGATTACCACGCGGACATCCGCATTTCCAAGGACATCTTAAAGCAGCTTTCCGAGGTCTACCGCAAAATCCGCAACACCGCGCGGTTCATCCTCGGCAACATCTCCGACTTTGATCCCAACCGGGACCTCGTTGCGAAGGAGAAGCTGTCCGGGCTCGACCTGTGGGCGCTCTCCCGCTTCAACGACCTCGTGAAGCAGTGCGCCGGGGCCTACGACCGGTTTGAATTCCACATCATCTACCACGCGCTCCACAACTTCTGCACGATCGATATGTCGAACTTCTACCTCGACGTGATCAAGGACCGCCTCTATGTCGAGGCGGCCGAATCGGCCGACCGCCGCGCCGCGCAGACGACGATCTACACGATCCTGCGCGGGCTCACGCTGCTCATCGCGCCGATCATCCCCTTCACCGCGGAGGAGATCTGGAGCTATCTGCCCGCCGACTCCGGCTATGACGCCGGCTCGGTCATGTTCAACGAGATGCCCAGGGCGGTCGACGGCATGGTCGACGAGGCGTTCATGGAGAAGTGGGACCGCATCCACCTGGTGCGCGACGACGTGCTCGGCGCGCTCGAGGCGGCCCGCGCCGCCAAGACGATCGGCAAGTCGCTCGAGGCGAAAGTGTCCCTCCACTGCGACGGGGAGCTCTATGATTTCCTCGCCTCGGTCATGGACGAACTCGCGCCTGTCTTCATCGTCTCCGCCGTTTCGCTCGAACGGGGCGGGGAAGGCTCGTTCAAGGGCGCGGTCGAAGGGCTTTCCGTCACCGTCGCCCATGCGGACGGGGCGCACTGCCCGCGCTGCTGGGCTTACAGCGGCACGGTCGGTTCCGACGCGAAGCATCCCGAGCTCTGCGCGCGCTGCGCCGGGATCGTTGGTTAAACACGGTTAGAAATCAGTTTGCGGCGCTTAAATTCCTTTAAGCGCCGCAAATTTCTGTTGGAGGACATTTTATGACAGCAATTGTTTTGATCGTGTCCGCGCTGCTCGTGCTCGCCGACCAGCTCATCAAGCTGTGGGTGCTGGCCGCCCTGCCCGGCGCGCCGTCGGTGACGCTCATCCCCGGCCTTCTCCAACTGACCTATGTGGAGAACCGCGGAGCCGCGTTCGGCATCTTCCAGGGGCGGGTGGGGCTCCTCTCCATCGTCACCCTCGCGGTCATCGCGGTGGCCGTATGGCTGCTCATCAGCGGAAAAATCCGCCACAAGCTCGCCATGTGGAGCGTGGGGCTCATTGTCGCGGGCGGGCTCGGCAACCTGATCGACCGGATCTTCCGGGCGTTTGTCGTCGACTATCTCGACGTGTCGCCGCTCTTCCACTTCCCGGTCTTCAACTTTGCCGACTGCTGCGTGGTCGTCGGGACGATCCTGCTGGCGGTCTGGCTGCTCTTCCTCGAGGGCAGGGACAGAAAGGTCCCGCCCGCTCCGGAAGCCCCGGAGGGCGGGAGCGTTGAATAAGCGCTATTTCGCCGCCGACGAGGCGGACGCGGGGGAGCGGGTCGACCGCTGGATTGCCGGGGCGGCGGAGGATCTCTCCCGCTCGGTCGTGCAGAGGCTGTGTGACGACGGCGCCGTCTTCGCGGACGGGAAGGCGGTCGCGAAAAACTACCGGCTGCGGGGCGGCGAGGAGCTCGCCGTCGAGGTGCCGGACGCAAAGCCGCTCGACGTCGTCCCGCAGGACATCCCCATCGACATCGTCTACGAGGATGACGACCTGCTGGTCGTCGACAAGCCCAAGGGGATGGTCGTGCATCCCGCGCCGGGCAACTGGGACGGCACGCTCGTCAACGCGCTGCTCTTCCACTGCGCCGGGCGGCTCTCGTCGATTAACGGCGTCATCCGTCCGGGGATCGTCCACCGGATCGACAAGGATACGAGCGGACTTCTGATCGTCGCCAAGAACGATTTCGCCCACAATCTGCTCGCGGAGCAGATCAAGGCGCACAGCTTTACACGCATCTACAACGCCGTCGTCTACGGCGGCTTTTCCACCGGGGAGGGAACGGTCGACGCGCCGATCGGGCGGAATCCCTCCGACCGCAAGAAGATGTGCGTGACCGAGCGGAACTCCCGCCCCGCCGTGACCCACTACCGGGTGCGGGAGCGGTTTACCGGGTTTACCGATCTGGAGCTGCGGCTCGAGACGGGGCGCACCCATCAGATCCGCGTGCACATGGCGCACATCGGCCATCCCGTTGCGGGGGACCCCGTCTACGGGCCGAAAAAGGTGATCGCGCGGCTCAGCGGGCAGTGCCTGCACGCCCGCGCGATCGGTTTTATCCATCCGCGCACAGGGGAATATCTCGAGTTCACAAGCGGGCTTCCCGCTTATTACACCGCGTTTCTCGACAGCCTGAGGGGGGACCATCCTTGACAAAGCTTTCCGATCTGCTGCTCGTCAGCGACATCGACGGGACGCTGATGAACTTTCCCGCGCCCATCCCGCCGCGCAACATCGAGGCGCTGCGGCGGTTTACCGCCGCCGGCGGGAGGTTTTCCGTCGCCACCGGGCGCTCGATTGCCTCGGCGCGCCCCTATGTGGAGCAGCTTCCGGTGAACGCGCCCTGCATCCTCTACAACGGCTGCGCGATCTATGATTTCGCCGCCGAAAAGGTACTCCGCGCGCATGAACTGCCCGACAGTTATGCCGGTTACCTGTCCGCGCTGATGCGGGAATTTCCCGGTGCGGGCTTCGCGCTGATGCGGGAGCGGGAGATCGTCGCGCTCTCCGGGACCGGTTATGTCCGCGAATATCTCGGCCGGGAAAACATGCCGATCCTCGAAGAGGCGCTTACAAAGGCGCGCGGCCCCTTCCTCAAGGCGGTCATGGCGATGCCTTGCGAATGGACCGCGCGGGTCGAGGAATTCGGCAATGCGCAGGGCTGGAAGGACGTGCGGTTCTTCCGGACGGGCCGTCCGTTTGTCGAAATGCTGCCCGCCGAAGCTGAAAAGGGGACGGCCTTGATAGAGCTGATGGACCAGCTTGGGATCCCTCCCGCGCGCACGGTCGCGATGGGGGACTACTACAACGACGCCGGGATGCTCGCGGCGGCAGGTTTTGCCGCCACCACGGCCGAGGCGCCCGACGCGGTGCGCTACCTCTGCCGGGGCATCTTCGGGCGCTGTGAGGACGGCGCGCTCGCCGACCTCATCGAAGCGCTCGAACGCCGCTGACCGGCATAATGCCCCGTCCCCTCCGCATAGATTGGAGCGGGGGGATGCGCATGAAATGGAAAAAATCGACTGCCGCGGCGGTCCTGCTCTTCGGGCTGGCGGCGGTTTCCCTAATGGTACATTCGGTGTCGGAGATCATGGCGGTCACGCCCGTCTTTGCCGGGGAGGAACAGGAGCTGCCCACCATCGTGATCGACGCGGGGCACGGCGGCTTCGACGGGGGCGCGACGGGCGTGGACGGGATCGTCGAGAAGGATCTGAACCTTTCGATTGCCCGCAAGCTCTACGACCTCTTCACCGTGAACGGGTTCGACGCGGTGCTCACACGGGACAGCGACGAGACGCTCGAGGACCCGTCGCTCACGACCATCCGCAAGCGGAAGAATTCGGACATCCACAACCGCCTCGAGCTTGCGAAAAGCTACGACAACTGCATCCTGCTGAGCATCCACCAGAACAAGTTCCCGCAGTCTCAGTATTTCGGCGCGCAGGTCTTCTACGGGCCGAAAAATCCGCAGAGCGAGGCGCTCGCGAAGATCACCCAGCGGCGGATGGTGGAGATGCTTCAGCCGGAGAACACCCGACAGTATAAGCCCTGCGAGGACAGCGTCTATCTCATCTATAATGCCCCGATGCCCGCGCTGCTGATCGAGTGCGGGTTCCTCTCCAATCCGGACGACGCCTACAAGCTGATCGACGCGGACTATCAGAAAAAGATCGCCTTTGCGATCTTCTCCTCGACGGCGGAATATCTGGGGCTGCAAACCCCGGCGGAGGCGGCGGTCTACCGGGAACTCGAATAAAAAGGAATGTGAAGGATGGCTGTAACCAAAAATAAGAGCGTCTACGTCTGCCAGAGCTGCGGCTACGAGTCGGCCAAGTGGTACGGGCGCTGCCCCGACTGCGGCGAGTGGAACTCGATGACCGAGGAGGTGCGCCAGCAGGTCTCGTCAGCGAAGTCCCGTTCGGCCGGTGGGAGCGCGCCCGCGGTGCGGGAGAGCACGGTGAAAAAGCTCTCGGAGATTTCGTCGGACGACAGCCAGCGGTACGTCACCGGCGTCGGGGAGCTCGACCGGGTGCTCGGCGGCGGGATCGTCGCGGGCTCGGTGACGCTGCTCTCGGGCGACCCGGGCATCGGCAAGTCGACGCTGCTGCTGCAAATCTGCGAGTACCTCTGCGAGGGACTCAAAATCCTCTATGTATCGGGGGAGGAGAGCGCGCGCCAGCTCAAGCTGCGCGCCAACCGGCTGGGCGTTGCGAGCGACAACCTCTATATCTGCGCCACGACCGACATCGAAAGCGTGCTCGAGACGGTGCGGCGGCTGTCGCCCGACATGGTGATGATCGACTCGATCCAGACGATGAACCTTGCCGCGCTCACCTCGTCGGCGGGCAGCGTGACGCAGATCCGCGAGTGCACCCAGGTGCTCATCGGCATTGCCAAGAGCATGGAGGTGCCCGTCTTCATCGTCGGGCACGTCAACAAGGACGGCGCGATCGCAGGGCCGAAGGTGCTCGAGCACATGGTGGACGCGGTCCTCTACTTCGAGGGGGAGCGCCAGCAGAATTTCCGTATCCTGCGCGCGGTCAAAAACCGCTACGGCTCGACCAACGAGATCGGCGTCTTCGAGATGGCGCAGGACGGCCTGCGGGAGGTCCCGAACCCCTCCCAGATGATGCTTTCCGGCCGCCCGAAGGGGGTGTCCGGGACCTGCGTGGCCTGCGTGATGGAGGGGACGCGCCCCATCCTCGCGGAGGTGCAGGCGCTCGTCTCCAAGACGGGATTCGGCAATCCGCGGCGGCAGGCGGCGGGGTTCGATTACAACCGCGCCGCGCTGCTCATCGCGGTGCTGGAAAAACGCTGCGGGTATTTCTTCGGAAATCTCGACGCGTACATCAATGTGGTCGGCGGACTCAGGCTGGACGAGCCCGCCGCGGACCTCCCGGTTGCGATGGCGCTCATCTCCAACCTGCTCGACAAGAGCGTGCCAGACGATCTGGCAGCCTTCGGCGAGGTGGGACTCGCGGGGGAGGTGCGCGCGGTGGGGAGCATCCAGCAGCGGGTCAGCGAGAGCTACCGGCTCGGGTTCACCACCTGCGTGGTGCCCAAGCACTGCGTGAAGCAGATCGACCTGCGCGGGATGCCCGGGCTCAACCTGATCGGGGTGCAGAATCTTTCACAGGCCATCGCGGTCATCCGTTAGTTCGGCATAGGGGTCGGTGCGGGTAAAGTAGCCGCATCCGTTTCCGTCGCAGCTGGTGATGTAGCTGATGTCGTCGAGCGAGCAGTAGCCCTGCTGCTGGTAGTAACAGTCCTTGTCGCAGGGGATGAGCCGCACCTTTCGTTCCTTGGGACTTGCCATGAAACTCACACTCCAAACACAGATTCTTCATTTGCGCGCCGCGCCGTTTCCGCAGCGGTGCGGCAGCCATTAGTATCACCATTTCCGCGCCGATTAAGCACGGCAAATCCTCCGGGCGCGGAGAATAAAACCCCCGTCGCGGACGAACACTAACTTCGTAATTTTTGATGAAGTTGGATCGGATGTTCGTCCGTGATGGGGGTTTCGCCATTGATTTTTAAACGTATCGCCGCGCTGCTGCTGGCCGCCGGCTCGTTCGGCGCGGCCGCGGCCGCGCCGCTTGTTGTCCTGCGCGCCGTGCCGACGGTGGCGTGCATCACACCGCGGGAGACGCTCTATGAGAAGCGCATCAACGCCACCGGCACCATCGAAGCGCAGAACGTGCGGGAGGTCTACCTCGACACGCCGGTCATCGCGCAGGCGGTGAACGTTTCGGTGGGCGACTATGTGCGGCAGGACCAGGTGCTTGCCGTCATCGACGCGGACACCACCAAGAGCGTGCTGGAACAGAGCATCCCCGCCTCGAGCCTCGTCTCGGGTATGGCGGCGGGTGCGATTTCGCAGGAGACGGCGGATCTGGCGGGTCTTTATTCGGCGCTGCAATCCTCCGCCTTCGGCACGGGGCTGGACCTCGGCAGCCTCCAGGAGGTCTATGAGGCGGCGGGAGGCGTCCCGGTCAAGCAGAACCCCTACCTCTACGTCCCCGAGACGATCACCGCGCCGATGGACGGCGTCGTGACCGAGGTGGGCATCAAGAGCGGGGTGCTCTCCCGGACCGCGAAGCCGGTCGTCACCATCTCCGACACCGGCAGCTTCGCTGCGATGGTCACGGTGGGGGAGTCGTACATTTCGGACGTGAAGGTCGGGGACCCGGCCGTCATTACGGGCACCGGCTTTCCCGGGCGGGAATATACGGGGCACGTGCGGAAGATCGCCCCGGTGGCCCGCAAGCTGACGGGCGGTACCGCGCAGGAGACGGTGGTCGACGTGGAGATCGCGATCGACGATCCGGATAACGACCTCAAGGCTGGCTTTACCGCGCGCGCGGAGATCGTCACGGACACCCGGCGCACGATGCTGACGGTGCCGTATGAGGCGGTGCGGCAGGACGAAAACAACGTGGAATACGTCTACCTGGCGGAGGGCTCCCGCGCCGTGCGGCGGGATATCCAGACGGGGGTCGAGCTGCTCGAGGGAGTCGAGGTGACCGAAGGGCTCGGCCCCGCGGACGTGCTGCTTGCCGACGCGTCAGCGGCGGGGAAGGAAGGCGCCCTTGTAAACCTGCAGAGGGGGGAGCGTCAGGATGTTCTTTGACAGCTTCGTGTGTAGCATCCGCAATCTCGGGCGCAAGCGGTTCCGCAGCTTCCTGACGATCGCAAGCATCGCAATCGGCGTGGCTTCGGTCGTGTTGATCGGCTCGATCGGGGAGATCGGCAAGGGCGCGATCACCGACGAGCTCAATTCGCTGGGGCTCGGCAGCGTCACGGTGAGCGCCGACAAAAAGTTTACCAGCCTCAAAATGGGGGAGGAGGACCTCGCGCTGCTCCGCAAAAGCCCGCAGGTGGAGAGCGCCACGCCGATCGTCGTGAGCTACAGCAGTATCCGGATGCGCGGGCTGGTGGCCAACGCGGTGCTGTGGGGGGTGGGCGACGGGAAAAACCAGGTGATTTCCCTCACGCCGAAATACGGGCGGATGCTGGACGCAGCGGACATCGCCGGGGCGGCGGACGTCTGCGTGATCGACAGCAACGTGGCCGAGCTCTTCTACAAGCGGGACAACGTCGTCGGGAAATCCCTTGACGCGATGATCGGCGGCAGCTATGTGCGCCTTGAGATCGTCGGGATCGCCTCGTCGGGCGGCAACATCCTGCAAAACATGGTGGGGGACGTGATCCCCTCCTTCGCGTACCTGCCCTATACGACCGTCCAGCGGTACACGGGGGAGGACTCCTTCGGACAGATCGCCGTCACCCTGCGGGACTCGGCGGACATCGATGCGGCGGCCGAGCAGCTCAGCGCGTCGGTCAACCGGTTCCACAACATCGAGCGCGGCTTTAAGGCGGAGAACATCTCCAAGCAGAAGGATACCCTTGACAACCTCCTCGGCGTGGTGACCATCGTGCTCTCGGCGATTGCGGCGGTGTCGCTCGTGGTGGCGGGCCTGGGCATCATGACGGTGATGATCGTGTCGGTCAACGAGCGCACCCGCGAGATCGGCATTAAAAAATCGATCGGCGCGACCCGCCGGACCATCTTGCTCGAATTCCTGATCGAGGCCTTTACGATTTCGCTGATCGGGAGTATCATGGGAGTGGCGGCGGGCCTTGCGCTCGTCTGGGCCGGCTGCGCCCTCATCGGGGTGGCCATGTCGGTGAACCCGGCGCTCATCGCTGTGAGCGTCGCGCTTACGGTCGGCATCGGCATGGTGTTCGGCGTCTACCCAGCGACAGTCGCCGCGCGTCTGCGCCCGGTGGACGCCCTGCGCACCGAATAAGACCTGTGGGACGGTGGAACCATGCGGTTTGTCCAGAATAGCAATCTTCCGGAGGAACCGGTGCGTCTCTGCGCGGTGGGGGAGCGGTATGGAATGCTGATCGCCGCGCTCGAAGCGCGCGGGATCGCCTGCCTGAGGGTACCGGAATATCCCGGCCTTCCCGCGCCGGTCGCCTGCCACGCGGATTTACAGCTCTGCCACCTCGGCGGGGCGCGTATTGCCGTGGCGGCAGGGCGGGGCAGGGAAGGCCTTTTGGAGGCCCTGCGGAAACGGGGCTTTTCCGTTGAAGCCGCAGGGCCGCTCACTCCGGACTATCCGGGGGACGTGCCGCTCAACTGCGCGGTTGTCGGGAAGGTCTGCATCGGCGGTAAAGATAAGATTGATAAAATAATCACAAATTACTGCGGGGAAGCGGGGATCACGTTGGTTCCGGTGAACCAGGGCTATGCCAAATGCTCCGTCTGCGCCGTGGACGAACGCTCGATCATCACCCAGGACCCGTCAATTGTGCAAGCGGCAAAGCGGCACGGCCTGAACGTGCTGAAGATCCAAACCGGGCGGATTCTGCTGCCGGGTTATGACACCGGCTTTATCGGAGGCTGTTCCGGTCTGCTCGGGAGGAAGCTGCTGGCGTTCACCGGCTCGCTCGGCGCGCATCCGGACGGAGAACGGATCAAGGAATTTTTACATAGCCGTGGTGTTGAGCCGCTGGAGCTGACCGACGGCCCGCTTTACGATGTGGGGTCCATTTTGCCGCTGTTGGAGGAAGATGCGCGGAGGAGACCTTGACTTTCCGATGGGGATGTGGTATTCTTTTGATGGAAGTTATTTCGCTAAATAAAAATTTAGCGCAGTCCGGGGCACCCAAAGGCTCCGCCCGCGCTGCGGGCTCCGCCTTTGCGGCGCTCGCGTGGACTATGTAGCGCGACCTCCTTTCCAAAGGGTTGCGCGCCTGCGGGCGCGCGCCGGTAGAGGCGGCTAATCGCCGCCCTGCAAGGCCGCTGACGCGGCCTCATGGCCGATAAGCGGCGTGCCGTTGCGGCGCAGAGCATCCAGCGCGGCCTTGTTGTCCTCGTAGACCTCGCGGCTGATCTGGCCCTCCTTGAAGAGCTGGAAGTTGCGCCGCGCGGCGGAGCTGATGCCATCGCGAAACTCCACATCGGCCAGCCGGTGCGCGAGCTCCACGAGCTCGGCGCGCATGTCAAGCTCGGCGTAGTATTCAAGCATCATGAGGTCCTCCAGGTCAACCATGATCTTGCGTCCCATTGTCCTCCCTCTTTCCTGTCCGCCTGCGGGTGATCTCGTCGGCCATGGCATAGAGCATGGTAACGGCCTCGCTGTTGTGGTTCAAAAGGTGCTGCACACGTTTGAGATCGCCATCCCGATGGTACTGCTCGACCGCCCAGCCCTTGCGCAGCGAGTGAGGCGCGAGGTTGCAGCGGACGCGGAAGAGGCGGGCGGCGCGTTTGAGGTCCTTGTAAACCGCCTGCCGGGTCCTGTGGCGCTTGCCCGAGTAGCGGTGCGGAAAAACGTAGATGTCCCCCGCCGCGCGCAGCGCGCGGCGCTGGAGCTCGACGGGCAGATAGACGCGGCGGACCTTGCCTGTCTTCTGCTCGCGGATGGAAAAGCGTCCGTCTACGGCCTGATCGCGCGTGAGCGCGAGCACGTCGGAGATGCGAAGCCCGGTCGCGAGCGAAATCTCGCAGGCGAGGCGATTTGGCGGCGTAAGCGCCGCGAGTACATGCAAAAGCTCGGCCTTGAAAAGCCAGTCGGTGCGCATGGCGATACCCCCATTATACAGTCCTGATTTTGTAGACTCAACCCCATCACACGAATTGTGTAGGGACTTTTTTCACACGTCGCACTCGTAGCGACCGGTGCGCGGGATGTGTTCAAGCTCGATCGGGCTGTCGAGCCAGAGCACCCAGACATAATCGTTTTCAAAGGTGGGCTTGAGCCCGGCGGGCGGGTGAAAATCGCCCCGATCAATGAGCTCGGAGCCCAAAAGGCCGCGCGAGGCGTAGAAGAGATGCGCGCCGACGTCGGCGCGGCGAGCGGCAAGGTCCTTGGAAACGTACTTGGTGATGTAGCGCGCGACGGCCTCGGGGACGCGGACGCGGGAAAGCGAGATGAAGCCGAAGCGGTCGCGATAGGGCGGATAATCGAGGTAGCCGTTGGCGTTGAACTCAAATGCCGATTCCCGCAAACCGGCGACAAGTCCGTGCATGTGCCACGCGCCGTCGCGGTGCATCTCGGGGATGAGCAGGTAGCGGAAGTCGCAGCCATGCAGACGGCGCTGATTGCGAATCCATTGGGAGAGGTCGCGGCGAAAGGCGGGGAGATCGCGGCGGTCGTAGCGCGCGGGGTCGAGGGTGAGGGTGACGAAGAACTCCCACGGATTGCAGATGGCAAGCTCGAAGATGCGGGCGCGCGCGCGGGAAATGGACTGATCGAGCTTGTCCTCGGAACGGACCTTGGGCCCGTCGGAAGCGGTGGGCAAATCCGGATAGTCGGCAACGAATTTCCGCAGGGTGAGCTTGAAGCGGTCGCCATAACGGCAAAGGCTGGCGGGCTCGAAACCGGAGAAGCGCGGCGGGTTGGAAAGGCTCATGTACCGCTTAACGTTACATAGTCAAGTATGAGCGTCGGGCCCGGACGCTGCATCCGGACCCTTCGCCGCAGGGACGCGCCGAGCGGGTGCCCACGGACTGTCCGGGGGCCTGCGGGCCCCCTCGCTAAATTGGCTCTTTTCGCGCAGTCGGCGGGCCGTCTGGCGTGGCCCGCGCCGGTCGCCCCCCTCCCCTTGCCGCGCCCCCCCGA
>NZ_JAPJQF010000057.1:0-16836 GCF_030825285.1 Anaerotruncus massiliensis (ex Togo et al. 2026) | reverse complement strand
CGGCCCCGGCTTGAGTCCGCTTCGCGGACCCGGCCCTGCGGGCCGGATTCTCTATAAGGATGGCCTGCGGCCAAATCCCTTTGACCCCCGCGCCGCCTCCGGTTGGCCTTCAGCCAAAGTCGGCGGCGCCCTGTCACGGATCAATTGGCGGGTGTTCAGCATCCCGCCTGGCGCCGCGCCGCGGGCGCAATGCCTCTGCCCGAGAGTCTCCGGAACAGTACCGAAAGTGCATTCGTGGAGGCACGGCCGCTTTTGCGTGGCGCGCAGCGCCCACGGGGAGGCGGAAAACCGCGCGGCTTCGCCGCGCACGCGCGCAGCGCGCGCGAACGCCCGGAACGGGCGTTGTTTTCCGCCGTGTGGGTTTTGGCGAGCTATCCGGCCTCAGTCGTTGGGAGCACCCGCAACCTGAGTTGTGCCTACAGCTAGTGTACCCGTGGGGTGTGACGGTAACCTGCGGGTTATGGCAAGGTACTCCAGGGGATACCTAAGGGGGCGGTGGAGCCCCTTAGGCGGACTTTTGGTTCCTTTTCGTCCGCCGAAAAGGAACCCGTGGTGCGCGGCGGAACGCGCTCGTGATTCTTGCCGCTTGGAAAGCGGCAATTCCCGTGAAAGCCCCGCCGGGCGCAGCGCGGCAAATCGAAAACCGCCGCCGCAGACGGCACATCTGAAGCGCCCCGAAGGGGCGCGAAAAAACCCTCCGACCCTCGGTCGGAAAACCCAGGGAGAGCCCCAGCCGCCAACGGGCGGCAGCTCCCGCGAAAGCTGCGCCGCTCTCCGAGCGGCGAATCAAGGAAGTGACAGCATGAAAAAGACGGTTCTTGGCGCGTTCTGGCTGGTGGCGGCGCTGGTGGTCGGCGCGCTGATCGCGGCGGCGACCGAGCAGATCCCCTTTTTGTCCTGGCTGGCGTTCGGCAGAAGCATCGGGCTGCCGGTCGAAAACCCGATGGTGCTCGACCTGTCGGTGATCAAGATCGCCTTCGGGTTTGAGATCGGTGTGACGGTCGCGCACATCCTCTGCTTTATCGGCGCGCTCTTCGGCTACAAATACACGGTGAAAAGGATGCATCTTGATGACGGACGGCAAAGACATGATCGGCATGGAAAACACGGCGGGGAAGGGCTTCCCGGAGAATCCGGGCGCTGAAATCGTCCTCGCCTCCCAGTCCCCGCGGCGTCAGGAGCTGCTGGGGTTCCTCTTCCCGCGCTTTACGGTGCGGGTGTCCGAGGCGGATGAGACGCTCCCTGAGGGCATCGCGCCCGACGAGGCGGTCCGGACGCTCGCGCTGCGCAAGGCGCGCGCGGTGGCGCCGGAGGCGCCCGGCGCGCTCGTGATCGGCGCGGACACCGTCGTGGCGATCGACGGGCTCATCCTCGGCAAGCCGCGGGACGCGGCGGACGCGGCGGGGATGCTCCGGCGGCTGTCGGGGCGGACGCACCAGGTCTATACGGGGGTCGCGCTGCTCGGCGGCGGGCGGGAGGAGTGCTTCCACGAGTGCACCGGCGTGACTTTCGCGCCGCTGACCGACGGGGAGATCGCGTGGTACCTTTCGACGGGGGAACCCTTCGACAAGGCGGGCTCCTACGGCATTCAGGGCTACGGCGCGCGGTTCATCGAACGGATCTCGGGGGATTACTTCACCGTGATGGGCCTGCCGCTTCATGGGATCTATACAAGGATTGGCAGGTTTTACAAATCATTCGGCGCAAAATTACCGAATTATTAACAAACTAGCTGTTGTGCAACCCGGCCCCGCAAGGTATAATAGAACCTGTTAAAACGCGCTTTTGCGACACATTTCGATCCATCGTGCGGGTTTTCCGTAACAATACAAGGGGGACGTATCCATATGTTTTCAAAGGACATCGGCATTGACCTGGGCACCGCCAACACCCTCATCTTTATGAAGGGCAAGGGCATCATCATGCGCGAACCGTCGGTTGTGGCGGTCGACACCCGCAACGACACCGTCCGCTATGTCGGGCAGGATGCCAAAGAGGTCATCGGACGCACCCCCGGCAGCATCGTCGCGGTGCGCCCGCTCAAGGACGGGGTCATCGCCGATTTCGACATCACCGCGTCCATGCTCCAGATCTTCATCCGCAAGGTGTGCAACAACTCGGTGCTCGCGCGTCCCCGCATCATCATCTGCATCCCGTCCGGCGTCACCGAGGTCGAGCGCCGCGCGGTGCGCGAGGCGGCCTTCAAGGCGGGCGCCAAGCACGTCTCGATCATCGAGGAGCCGATGGCCGCGGCCATCGGCGCGGGCCTGCCCGTCGCCGAGGCGACCGGCAGCATGGTCGTCGACATCGGCGGCGGCACCAGCGAGGTCGCGGTGATCTCGCTGGGCGGCATCGTCGCATCCCGTTCGGTCCGCGTCGGCGGCGACGAGCTGGACAACTCGATCATCCAGTACATCAAGCGCAAATACAACCTCCTCATCGGCGAGCGCACCGCCGAGGACATCAAGATCAACATCGGTTCGGCCTTCCCGCTCGAGGAGGAGGCCACGATGGACATCAAGGGCCGCGACCTTATGGACGGCCTGCCCAAGAACATCCAGATCACCTCGGAGGAGATCCGCGAGGCGCTGGCAGACCCCCTGTCGATGGTGCTCGACGCGATCCGCACCACGCTGGAGAAGACCCCGCCCGAGCTGTCGGCCGACATCATCGACCACGGCATCACCCTGACGGGCGGCGGCGCGCTGCTGCGCGGGCTCGACCAGCTGATCGAAAAGGAGACGGGCATGCCGGTCCATATCGCGGAGAGCCCGCTCGACTGCGTGGCGATGGGCACCGGGCGCGTGCTCGACGACATCGACAGGCTGCGCGACCTGCTCGCGGACGACGCGAAATCCTACTAAGCGCGGCAGGGAAAGGAATCTGCATTGGGAGACTTCTTCAAAAGCAAGCGGTTCAAGATATTGCTCGTCGTGCTGCTGCTGGCGTTCATGCTGCAGGCGGCATGGACGGGCGGATTCTCCCCGGCCATCTCGCAGGCGGCCGGGGTTGTCGTCACGCCCTTGCAGAAGCTCTCCTCCAGCATTTCCGGCGCGGTGAGCGGCTATTTCCGGCGGTATGTCCGCGCCGACGAGATCGCCGCCGAAAACGAGGCGCTGCGCGCCGAGATCGACGAGCTGCGCCGCCAGGCGGTCAACTACGAGGAGTATAAGCACGAAAACGAGGAGCTGCGCAAGTACCTCGACGTCGAGTTCCGGGAGGAGCACCCCGACTTTGAGGTCGAGCTGGCGTCGGTGGTCGCGCGCGACCCGGACGACCGCTTCTACTCCTTTACGATCGACCGCGGTTCCCTCAGCGGCATCGAGCCGCTCGACCCGGTGGTCACCGCCGACGGGCTGGTCGGCGTGGTGCGCGAGGTGGGGGTCAACTACTCCAAGGTGGTCACCATCCTCGACGTGTGGATCGACGTGGGCGCGCGCGACGTGCGCACCCGCGACATCGGCATCGTCACCGGCTCGGTCGACCTCGCGGCGGACGGGAAGTGCCGCCTCAACTACCTGCCCCGCGAGAGCGGGGCCGCGCCGGGGGACATCGTCGTGACCTCCGGCATCGGGGACAGCCTCTACCCGCAGGGGCTGCTGATCGGCAAGATCACCCGCATCGACAACGCGCCGGGCGACATCTCCCTCTTCGCGGAGATCGAGCCGTTCGCCGACGTCCGCCGCCTGACTGACGTGATGGTCATCAAGTCGTTCGAGGGGCAGGGAGGCGCGGAATGAACAATAAAAAGTGGTTCCGCACGGCCAAATTTGCGACTTATATCGTGGTGATGGTGCTGCTCTACATCCTGCAGACCACCCCCGGTTTTCTGACGGTGTTCGGCGTAAAGCCGAACTTTGTCATTCCTGCGGCCGTTTGCGTCGCCATGCACGAGGGGGAGTTCACCGGGGCGTTCTACGGCGTGCTCGCGGGGGTTCTCTGCGATTTGGGCGGCTTCGCGCTCGCCGGCTTCAACGCGATGATCCTGCTGGCCGCCTGTACGGCCGTGGGGCTGCTGGTCATCTACCTGCTGCGCCCCGGCGTCATCAACTTCGTCCTGCTGCTCTCCGCCGTGTTGCTCGCGCGCGGGCTGCTGGACTTTCTGCTCAACTACGTCATGTGGGGCTACGACCACGTGTGGATGGTGTTCGTCTACGACGTCCTGCCCGGCGTCATCTATACCGTGGCCGTGTCGCCGCTGGTCTATTACCTGTACACCGCGGTCCACGCCTGGTTTGAAGGGCGTATGGAGGCCTGACCCCGCGTCCCAAGGGAGAATCGGATGAAAACAACCGCTAAAAACCGGATGATCATCATGACGGTGGTGCTGATTGTGGTGCTGCTGCTCTATTCGCTGCGCCTCATGCAGCTCCAGGTGGTCGAGGGGGAGTCGCTCGCCGCCCAGATGGAGCGGGTCCGCACGACCGAGCAGGTGATCAAGGCGGCGCGCGGGGAGATCCTCGACCGCAACGGGCGGCCGCTCGCCGTCAACACGATCGGCCGCGACGTGGTGATCAACATGGCCTTCCTGGAGAAGGGGACCACCAACGAGGTGCTCCTGCGGCTGATCCGCATCATGGAGTCGGCGGACGAGGACTGGATCGACAACCTGCCGCTCACGGCGGAGGCGCCCTTCCGCTTCAAGCCGGGGGAGGCCTACGAGACGGAGATCGCCCGGCTCAAAAACGCGCTGGGCGTGGCCCAGTACGCGACGGCGGACGACGTGGTCTACCGCCTCAAGGAGAAATACGGCCTCTTCGAGCACGGGGACAGGGACGACCCCGTCCCCTACGCCGACGAGGAGTTCCGCAAGATCGCGGGGGTGCGCTATGAGATGGACCGGCGCGGGTTCTCAATGTCGGTGCCCTACACCTTCGCGACCGACATCAAGATCGAGACGGTCCCCAAGATCAAGGAGCGCAGCTTTGAGCTGCCGGGGGTGGACGTGGTGGAGAGCACCATCCGCCAGTATGTGAGCGGCACGGTGGCCCCCCACGTCATCGGCCAGACCGGCCCGCTCTACAAGGAGCAGTGGGACGCGGCGGGCAAGGTGCAGAACCCCGACGGTTCTGTGTCCGCCCAGATCGGCGAACGCACCTACAAGATGGACGACGTGATCGGCAAGTCGGGCGCGGAGCTCGCCTTTGAGTCGCAGCTCAAGGGGATCGACGGGACCCGGCGGATCACGATGAACTCGTCGGGCGACGTGATCGACGTGGTGGAGGAGAAGGAGCAGGTGCCGGGAAACACCGTCGTGCTCACCCTCGACTCCCAGCTCCAGAAGGTCGCGCAGGACTCGCTCGCGAGCAACATCCGGCGCCTTCAGGACACCAAGGAGGAGCGCAAGGGCAAGGAGGCGAGCGCGGGCGCGGTCGCCGTGATCCAGTGCAAGACGGGGGAGGCCCTCGCGCTGGCGACCTACCCCTCCTACGACCTGTCCGCCTACCAGCGGGATTACGACCAGATCGCGGCGGGGGAGAACCAGCCCCTCTTCAACCGCGCGCTCGACGCGGCCTACACCCCCGGCTCCTCCTTCAAGCCGGCGGTTGCGCTCGGCGCGCTCGCGTCGGGGACGATCACCCCGCGCACCCTCTACAACTGCACCTACGTCTACAACCGGTTTGCGCCGGAATACACCCCCCACTGCGAATCCGCCCACGGCAACGTCGACGTGGTGAACGCGATCCGCGGCTCCTGCAACATCTTCTTCTACGAGGCGGCCTACTACATGGGCATCGACACGCTCGACGAGTACGCCGCGCGGCTCGGGCTGGGGGTGCCGACCGGCATCGAGCTGCCCGAGAACATCGGGCAGGTGGCCTCGCCGGAGGTCAAGGCCGCCTCCCCCGCCTACGCGGACGACCCCCAGTGGCGTCCGGGCGACGTGATCCAGGCGGGCATCGGCCAGCAGTCGACGCTGCTCTCGCCGCTCCAGCTCGCCAACTACACCGCCACCCTCGGCAACAACGGCAAGCGCATGGAGGTGACGGTGCTCAAATCGGTCAAGTCCTACACCTTCGACGAGACGGTCTATGAGCACGAGCCCAAGGTCGTGGACGAGGTCGACGCGCCCGAGGCGTTCCAGACGGTGCGCGAGGGCATGGTCGCGGCCTCCCGGACGGGCACGGCCTGGGCGACCTTCGCGAACTACCCGATCACCGTCGCCTCCAAGACGGGCACCCCCGAACGGGGCGACGGGCTCTACAACTCGGTGTTCATCGCCTACGCGCCCGCCGAGGACCCCGAGATCGCGGTCGCGGTGGTCGTTGAAAAGGGCTGGGAGGGCTACCAGGTCGCGCCGGTGGCGCGCGATGTCTTCGACGCGTACTTCTTTTCGCGGACCGGCGGGTCCTCGACCAACTACGGGGAGCTGCTCCCCTGACAAAAGGGAGGAATCGGCATGGCACAGGTGATCCTGGTGACCTCGGGGCGCGGCGGCGCGGGCAAATCGACTGTGTGCGCCTACCTGGGGGCGGCGCTGGCCGCATGCGGGAAAAAGGTGCTGCTGATCGAGGGCTCCCACCGTTCCCTCGACGTGCTGCTCGGCGCGCAGGACCGGGTGGTCTTCGACCTCGCCGACGCGCTCGAGCGGCGGTGCGAGCTCGGGGAGGCTATGGTGGACGCCTGCGGCGTCCGGCTGCTCTGCGCGCCGCTCGATTTGCAGCCGATCATCGACGGCGCGGCCTGCCGGGAGCTGCGGGCGGCGCTGGAGGAGCATTTCGACTTCATCCTGATCGAGGTGGACGGCGGCGACCGGGTGCGGCTGACGGCCTTCGCGGCCTGCGCCGACCGGGCGGTGATCGTCTCGGCGGCGGACGCGGTGTCCGCGCGCGCGGGGCGGATGGTGTCCGATTCGCTCGACGCGGCGGGCGTCGAGGATATCCGGCTGTGCGTCAACCTGCTCACGCGCGACTTTGTGAAGCTGCGCCCCATCCCCGACCTCGACTGGCTGATCGACCAGGTCTGCGCGCAGCTCATCGCGGTGCTCCCGTTCGACGAGGGGCTTGTCACCCCGGTGGCTATCGGTCAAAACATCAATTTGTCGAATGTATCCAAAATAATATTTGATAATTTTGCACAAAGGATTTTAGGGAACTATATTGATTTACTGGTCCAATAGGTGGTATAATATATCTTGATGGTTTAGACTGTCAGAAATTGGATATCGCCCGGCCAAACAGACAGAAAGAAGGGCGGCCCGTTTACAGAGAAGAGAGAACGAAACTGACGAGGGGCTTGGAGGAACGCCAATGAACATCGCCTTGATCGCACACGACTCCAAAAAGGAACTGATGGTCCAGTTCTGTATCGCCTACTGCGGCGTCTTCAGCCGCCACAATATCTGCGCGACCGGCACGACCGGAAAGCTCGTCGCCGAGGCGACCGGGCTGGAGGTTTTCCGCTTTCTGGGCGGTTCGCAGGGCGGCGACCAGCAGATCGCGGCGCGCATCGCCTGCAACGAGATCGACCTGCTGCTCTTTTTCCGCGACCCGATCCGCGCGAAGCCCAGCGAGCCCGACGAGGCGGGGCTTCTGCGTTTGTGCGACGTGCACAATATTCCCGTTGCGACCAACATCGCCACCGCCGAGGCGCTCATCCACGCGCTCGAGCGCGGCGACCTCGACTGGCGCAATATCGTCAATCCCCCCAAGCGGTAGAACCGCCATACCGTTACAGGCGCTGATGCGGGAGGAGTAACCGCGGATGGACGGACAGCGAGGGCGCGGCCGGTGAGAGGCGCCCACGTCGGAAATCCGCGGCGAAGACGCCCGAGGAGCCCGCCGCAAGGCGCGTATTCCCCTGCGTTAAAGGGGCTTGAGCGGGGCGCTTTCGCGCCCAACAAGGGTGGCACCGCGCGGTATGACCTCGTCCCTTTGTACGGCATCGCCGTGCAGCCGGGACGGGGTCTTTGATTTTTTACGGGCGGAGGCATCGCGATGAAGGAAAAACGAAAACAGGCGCTGCGGAGGGCGCTCAGGCAGGGACTCGGCGTGGGCGCGGGCATCATGCTCGGCGGCGCGCTGATCCCCCGGCTGGCGATGCCGGAGCGTTACAACGACACCTGGCCGCCGCTGGCGCTGCACTGCGCGCTCTATTTTCTGGCGGCGGGGCTCGTCGCCTTCGCGGTCTCCTGCCTGGCGGCCTTCCTGGAGGAGCGGAAACGCCGCCGCGGGTGACGCGGGGCGCGGATTTTGCTTGACAGGCCGCGCCGGGGCGTATTATGATGTTACGGAGGTTTTGACGGATTCGGCCGCCCGGACACGGGCAATGATCTGATAAAAGGACGTCTATCTGAGGAGGAAACGCAATGGCATATCTGACGAACGCGCCGCGCGGCACACAGGACGTGCTGCCGCCCGCGAGCGGCAAGTGGCAGTATCTCGAGGAGACGGCGCGGGATGTCGCGGCGCTGTGGGGCTTCGGGGAGATCCGCATCCCCACCTTCGAGCACACCGAGCTGTTCAGCCGCTCGGTGGGGGACACCACCGACGTGGTGCAGAAGGAGATGTACACCTTCAACGACAAGGCGGGCCGCTCGATCACCCTGCGTCCCGAGGGGACCGCGGGGGTCATGCGGGCGATCCTGCAAAACGGGATGCTCGGCGGCGCGCTGCCGCTCAAGCTCTGCTACCTGGTGAACTGCTTCCGGTACGAGAAGCCGCAGGCGGGCCGCCTGCGGGAGTTCCACCAGTTCGGCGTCGAGATGGCGGGCGCGGCCTCCCATGTGGCGGACGCGCAGGTAATCGGCGTGGCCAAGGCGGTCTTCGACGCGCTCGGCGTCACCGGCCTGCGGCTGGAACTGAACTCGATCGGCTGCCCGGAGTGCCGCGCCAGATACCACGAGGCGCTCAAAGCCTACTTCGCCTCCCACCTCGGGGAGCTGTGCGAGACCTGCCGCGACCGGCTCGAGCGCAACCCGATGCGCATCCTCGACTGCAAGAGCCCCGTCTGCTCGGCGATCGCGAAGGACGCGCCAAAGGTGCTCGACTATATCTGCGGCGACTGCCGCGCCCACTTCGAGGGCCTCAAAAAGGATCTCGACGCGATGGGCGTCGCATATACCGTCAACCCGACGATCGTGCGCGGGCTCGACTACTACACCCGCACCGTCTTCGAGTTCGTGGCGACCGGCATCGGCGCGCAGGGCACCGTCTGCGGCGGCGGGCGGTACGACGGGCTGATCGAGCTGCTGGGCGGCGCGCCCACCCCGTCGGTCGGCTTTGCGATGGGGCTCGAGCGGCTGCTGCTCGTCATGGAGCAGCAGGGCTGCGCGTTCCCGCCCGAGCGGAGCTGCACGATCTACATCGGCAGCATGGGGGAGGCGGCCTCCCTCAAGGCGGTGGAGCTCGCCGCCGGCCTGCGCGCCGAGGGGTTCTGGGCCGAGTGCGATTCCGTGGGGCGCAGCGTCAAGGCGCAGATGAAATACGCGGACAAGCTCGGCGCGAAATACAGCTGCATCATCGGGGACAACGAGCTTGCGGAGGGCAGGGCCCGCGTCAAGCGGATGGACACCGGCGAGGCGGCCGAGGTGCCGCTCAACGCGGAGGGCTTTCTCAAATACGTCTACCACAACATGCTCGACGCGGTGATCGACGCCGCGCCGGACAGCATGCCGGAATAATGAGGAACGAGGGATCAATGATGGATACCATGCAGGGACTGAAACGCACCAAATACTGCGGAGAATTTACCGCGGAGGACATCGGGAAGGAAGCGGTCGCCTGCGGCTGGGTGCAGCGCGCGCGCGACAAGGGGATGCTCGTCTTCATCGACCTGCGGGACCGCACGGGAATCGTGCAGCTCGCCTTCGACGACCGGACCGACGCCGAGCTGCGCGCCAGGGCGCAGACGGTGCGGTCGGAATTCGTGCTGATGGCGAAGGGCGAGGTCCGCCGCCGCGAGTCGGTCAACCCCGACCTGCCCACCGGCGAGGTCGAGCTCTATGTCAGCGACCTGCGCATCCTCGCGAAGGCGCAGACCCCGCCCTTTGAGATCACCGACAAGACCAACGTCAAGGAGGAGCTGCGGCTCAAATACCGCTACCTCGACCTGCGCCGCAGCGAGATGCAGCACGCCATTCTGATGCGCCATAAGATCGTCAAGGCGGCGCACGACTACTACGACAGAAACGGCTTCCTCGAGATCGAGACGCCCTCCCTCATCAAGTCCACCCCCGAGGGCGCGCGCGACTACCTCGTGCCCAGCCGGGTGCACCCGGGGTGCTTCTACGCGCTGCCCCAGTCCCCCCAGCAGTATAAGCAGCTGCTCATGCTGTCGGGCTACGACCGCTACATGCAGATCGCGCGCTGCTTCCGCGACGAGGACCTGCGCGCCGACCGCCAGCCCGAGTTCACCCAGATCGACCTGGAGATGTCCTTCGTCGACGAGGAGGACGTCATGACGGTCAACGAGGGGTTCATGGCGCACGTCTTCAAGGAGGTGCTCGGCGTCGAGATCCCCACCCCCTTCCTGCGCATGCCCTACGACGAGGCGATGGAGCGGTTCGGCTCGGACAAGCCGGACACCCGCTTCGGCATGGAGCTCCGCGACCTCTCCGACCTGCTCGGCGGCTGCGAATTCAAGGTGTTCAAAGGAGCGCTCGAGGCGGGCGGCAGCGTGCGCGCCCTCAACGTCAAGGGCGCGGCCGACCACCTCTCCCGCAAGGAGATCGACAAGTTCGTCGACTTTGTGAAGGCCTACCGCGCCAAGGGCCTGGCCTACACCCGCCTGACCGCCGACGCGGAGACCTCCTCCTATGAGAAGTTCCTCACCGATGCCGAAAAAGAGGCGATCCGCGGCCGGCTCGGCGCGGAGAAGGGGGACGTGCTGCTCATCGTGGCGGACGGCAATAACCAGACGGTGTTCGACAGCCTCGGCGCGCTGCGCGTCGAGCTGGCAAACCGCCTCGGCCTCATCCCCGAGGGGAAATTCAACTTCCTGTGGGTGACCGACTTCCCGCTCTTCGAGTACAGCGAGGAGGAGGGCCGCTATGTGGCCAAGCACCACCCGTTCACCCATCCGGCGTTCGAGGACCTCGACAAGCTCGAGAGCGACCCGGGCGCCTGCCACGCGCGCGCCTACGACATGGTGCTCAACGGCTGCGAGGTGGGCGGCGGCTCGATCCGGATCAACACCCCCGAATTGCAGGAGCGGATGTTCGAGGCGCTCGGCTTCTCGGAGGAGAGCGCCCGCGCCAAATTCGGCTACCTGATCGACGCCTTTAAATACGGCGCGCCGCCCCACGGCGGCATGGCCTACGGCCTTGACCGGCTGGTGATGCTGATGCTCGGGAAATCCTCCATCCGCGACGTGATGGCCTTCCCGAAGGTGCAGAACGCGAGCGAGCTGATGACCCAGTGCCCCGCCGAGGTGGACGAGAAGAGCCTGCGGGAGCTGTCGATCGCGGTGACCGCGCGCGAAGAGGCGGAATAAAGCCGCGGGGGACGGAGAAATCCGTCCCCTTTTTTCGTTGCGTATGGTATAATAGCCACAGAGCGGCTATGATCCATTTTATGGCCGGGGCGGTCCGCTCGCTGCGGCTCGCTCCCGCCCCAGCGGCCAATTATCCCACCGCGCGCCGGCGGGCGCGCGGACGGAGGATCCCGCGCGCGAATGACGCGCGCCGCCTGTGGCCGCCGCATGAAGGGCCGCCGGGTCCGCCCGGGGTTTGGCGCGGCCGGTATCGGGAAATTTTCTGGAGGGGGTGGCCTTATGCGGATCAAATGTGGTTCCTGCGGAAAGGTCTACGATTACGACAAGGATGAGCTCTGCCCCAAATGCGGGGCGCATAACCAGCTTCCCCGCGCGGAGGGCGCAGCGGCCGCGCCGAGCGCCGAGACGGCGGAGCCGCAGCCCCGGCGGGGCTGGCAGACCTACCGCCAGCCGAAGAGGGCCCCCGGCACGCCGCCGCCCGGATGGACGACCTACACGGCGCCCACCACCCGGCAGGAAAAGCGGTCCAACCGCTGGAAGGTTGCGGCGGGCATTTTCCTGTTCGTGCTCATCATGGTGGGGGGCGGTTTGGTCGGCGGCCTTTCGGCCTACCACGCGGCCCGGGAACGGCAGGAGCGCGGTGCGGCGGCCGCCTCGGCCGCGGCCTCGCTCGCGGCGCGCGCGGAGCGGGAGGCGATGGCCGCCTCGCTTGAAGCGCCGGACGAGTGGGAAGACTGGGAGGTGTGGGACGACTGGGACGACGGGCAAGCGCCATCCGAACCGGCGGCGGACGGCTTTTTTGAGGACGGAGCGGACGGCTCCGTCCCCGCGGAGCCCTTTGGCGGGGAGGACGGCGCGCCGGCCCCCGGCGAGGGGGACGCGGCCGGCTCGGAGCCTTTCGCCGCGCCCGCGCCGGACCTCTCGGCGCTCGCGAGCTTTACCTACGGGACGGAGGTCGGCGCGTCCAAGGGCGTGACGCTGACGGTCAATTCCGCGGGCCCGGCCGGCTCCGCCGGGCTGGAAAGCCTGCTGCTGCCGGGCGAGAAGGCGATCTTTATCGATTTTACCGCCGAGGTCACCGACGCGGACGCCTTCGGGCGGGAGTTCTTCCAGCCGCCCTTCGTGCGGGTGGGGCAGGACGGCGGGCGTTCGCTGTGGCCCTACAGCGCGGACCTGCCGGCCCCCTTCACGCCGCTCGATGTGGACGGGATGCGCTACACCGACCGGACGGTGACTACGGGGCAGCTCTTTTTCGCGGTACCGGAGGACTGCCACACCTTCATGCTGCACTACGGCGACCCGGATGAAAGTTATTACATACAGAGAATAAACGTATAAAATATACCGATTGGAGTAAGTGATGAAGCAAAACAGACCATTCGCCCGGGCGGCGGTCACGCGCAAGGCGCAGAAATTGATTGAGGAAGGCCACCCGTGGGTCTACGACACCGAGATCACCGGGATCGAGGGCGGCTGTGAAAACGGCGGCCTGGTCGACGTGGTAAGCGATAAGGGCGCCTACCTGGGCACCGGCTTTATCAGTGAGCGGTCGAAGATCCGCGTGCGCATCCTCTCCCGCAACGCCAACGACCGGTTCGACGAGGCGTTCTGGGAGCGGCGGCTGCGCTGGGCGTGGGACTACCGCAAAACGGTGATGGGGGAGGACGCCTCCTGCTGCCGGGTGATCTTCGGGGAAGCGGACCAGTTCCCCGGGCTCACGGTCGACCGCTTCGGGGAGGTGCTCGTGACGCAGACGCTCTCGGCGGGCATCGAGCGGATTAAGCCCCTGCTCTTCCCGCTGCTCAAAAAGGTGCTCGGGCGGGACGGACAGGCCGTCCGCGGCGTCTACGAGCGCAACGACGCCGCCATCCGCGAGCTGGAGGGCCTTCCGCAGGGCAAGGGCTGGTTCGGCGGCGACGGCGGCCCGACCCGCACCGAGATCACCGAAAACGGCATCGTCTACGGCGTGGACTTTGAAAACGGCCAGAAGACGGGCTTTTTCCTCGACCAGAAATACAACCGCCGGGCGGTGGCGAAGCTCGCGCGCGGCCGCCGGGTGCTCGACTGCTTCACCCACACCGGCTCCTTCGCCCTCAACGCGGCGGCGGGCGGCGCGGCGCATGTGTGCGCGGTGGACGTCTCGGCGGACGCGGTGGCGCTCGCGGCGGAAAACGCCCGGCGCAACGGGCTGGATGGGGTCGTCGAGACGAAGGCGGCAAACGTCTTCGACCTGCTGCCCGCGCTGGAGGGCGGCGCGGAGAAATATGACTTCATCATCCTCGACCCGCCCGCCTTCACCAAGAGCCGCAAAACGGTGGACCGCGCGGAGCGCGGGTATAAGGAGATCAACCTGCGCGCGATGAAGCTGCTGCCGCGCGGGGGCTACCTCGCGACCTGCTCCTGCTCCCATTTCATGACCGACGGCCGCTTCCGGCGGATGCTGGCCTCCGCCGCGCGCGACGCGGGGGTGCAGCTGCGGCAGATCGAGGCGCGCCAGCAGTCGCCCGACCACCCCGTCCTCTGGAACGTTCCGGAGACCGACTATCTGAAGTTTTACCTCTTCCAGATCATCTGACGGCGCGTCCGCGCCAAAACGCTCTGCCCCCGGCGCGCCGGGGAAGTTAGGAGGAACTATGAAAAAGCTTTACCGTTCGGAAACCAACAGCATGCTCGCCGGGGTGTGCGGCGGGCTGGGGGATTATTTCGGCGTCGACGCGACGCTCATCCGCCTGGGATGGGTGCTGATCTCGCTGATGGGCCCCGGGCTCATCGCCTACATCATCGCCGCGATCATCGTCCCCAAAGAGAGCGAAGTGATTTGAGCGCCTCCCGTCCCCGGGAAAATGTGATTTGCATCCGGAGGATACGGGAGAACCAAAGAGAAAACAGGCGAAAAACAGAGCGTGTCATTTGTAAATTAAAAAACCTGCAAAAAAGTGTTGACAGGGCGCGGGGCGCGGGTTATAATACAAATTGTCGCGAAATGCAAACCGGATTTAGAAGAAGAATATTGGAGGAAAAGGTATGTCTACAACTATGCCGAAGGTAGCAGAAATTACCCGCAAGTGGTATATCCTTGATGCTGCCGACAAGCCGCTGGGGCGCACCGCTGCTGTTGCGGCGTCGATCCTTCGCGGGAAACATAAACCCATCTTCGCGCCCAACTGCGACTGCGGTGATCATGTGATCATCATCAACGCGGAGAAGGCCGTCCTGACCGGCAAGAAGCTCGATCAGAAGATGTATCGCCGTCACAGCGGCTGGATCGGCGGCCTCAAGGAGGTCCAGTACAGCAAGCTGATGAAGGAGCGCCCCGAGCTGGCGATGATGCTCGCCGTCAAGGGCATGGTCCCCGACACGGTCATTGGCCGTAAAGCGCTCACCAGATGCCGCGTGTTCCGTGGCGCGGAGCATACGCATGCCGCGCAGAAGCCGCAGGCGTGGACACTGTAAGGAAGGGGAATTAACGATTATGTACGAAGGCAGACCTTATTTTTACGGTACCGGCAGAAGGAAACAGTCCGTTTCCCGCGTCAGGCTCTACCCCGGCACCGGCTCGATCACCATCAACGGCCGTGACATCGACGACTATTTCGGCCTTGAGACCCTCAAGCTGATTGTCCGTCAGCCGCTCAACCTTACAGACACCCTCGGCAAGTTCGACGTTGTGTGCACGGTTGCGGGCGGCGGCGTTTCCGGCCAGGCCGGCGCCATCCGCCACGGCATCTCCCGCGCGCTGCTCCAGAACGGCGAAGAGATGCGCCCGATCCTCAAGAAGGCCGGGTTCCTCACCCGCGACCCTCGTATGAAGGAGCGCAAAAAGTACGGCCTCAAAGCGGCCCGCCGCGCGCCCCAGTTCTCCAAGCGATGATCATTTTCCGGCTTTTTCAAACCGCATGGAGCCACGCTCCATGCGGTTTTTCGTTTTTTCGGAACGATTCCCGGGGACAGGCTTCTGCTGAAATTAATATGAAATTTTTGTGAATTTTACCCGTCAGCTGCGTTTTGGATTGGGGCAATTTTGTCCCAATTCGTCGAAAAAATGAGGAAAAAAACTGACAAAATGGATTTTTGACGAGGAAGTTGTACAAGATGGATTTGACAAAACTATGCAATCTGAATATAATTGCAACTACTCCGGTATACTAAGCAAAGGGTAAATTTACCAGATTATTTTTTGACAGCGGAGTGCACCCAATGCGTACCGGCCGATGGAAATTCCCCCGGCCGGCGAGCAAGAAGGAGTAGGTATGAAAAAACTTTGGAGCGAAGTCCGCGCGCTGGGCAGGTTCCTGCGCAGCCGGATCTTTGCAGTAAGTATGCTTTCTCTCGTGCTGGCGTTCGTGGTCTACCAGATCACGACCACGACCAACACCGTCTACGTCATCGGCGAGGACGGCCGCACGGTGAGCCATACGATGGAAAACCGCCCCGACCGGATCCTGCAAAGCGTCGGCCTGGGCGCCCTGGCGGCCGGCGATCCGGGGCTGGGGGAGATCTCGGGACACTACGTCCAGGTGGACACGACGAAATCCTTCCGCGTCACCCTCACCGCGGACGGCGAGACGCAGGAATACGAGGTGGACAGCGGAACAACCGTCAGCGAGCTGCTCCACGACAACGGCATCGAATACGACGGCAACGACCTGCTGGACCCGCCCGCCGAAAAATCGCTCGAGGATGGGGACGAGGTCGTCCTCCAGCGGGTGGAATATGAAAAATACACCGTCGACGAGGCGATCCCCTATGAGACGGTGCGCAAGAATTCCCCGCTTCTGCGGGTGGGGAACAGCCGGACGATCCAGCCCGGCGCGGACGGCATCAAGACGCTGACCTACGTCCAGAGGACGGTCGACGGGGAGAAAGAGGACGTGCAGCTGCTCGGCGAGAAGGTCACCCTCGCGCCGGTCACCGAGACGATCCTCATCGGGTCGCTGACCCCCGTTTCCCCGCTTGATTTTGACCTCAACGTGGACGAGGAGGGCCGCCCGGTGGAGTACGCCCGGCTGCTGACCAACCAGGTCGCGACCGGCTACAGCGCGCGGCAGGGCGCCAAGACCGCCAGCGGGCGGTACGCGGTGCCGGGGCATGTCGCCGTCGACCCGCGTGAGATTCCCTACGGGTCCCGGCTGTATATTGTCTCGCACGACAACAATTTCATATACGGCTGCGCGATCGCCGCCGACACCGGCACCGGCCTGCTGGCCGACATCGTCGACGTCGACCTCTTCTACGACACCTACGCGGAGAGCGCCCTCAACGGCCGCAAGATCGTGGATATCTACGTGCTCGATTAAAACAGGCGGCCGCACCCGTCCGGGGGGGGGCGCCCCCCGAAAAATTTTTAAAAAAAATATTAAAAACCAGACAAAAAAAGAATTAAAATAAAGCGGAATAAAAAAA
>NZ_JAPJQF010000056.1:7954-16929 GCF_030825285.1 Anaerotruncus massiliensis (ex Togo et al. 2026) | reverse complement strand
CCCGCGCCCTCCGAGGACGCCGCCCCCGCCGAGGAGCCCGCCGCACAGGCCGAAGCGAGCGTCCCGACCGGCGACAAGCCGATCGCGCTGCTCATCCCGTCCCCCGTGGGCGACCCGTTCATCGCGCTGTGCGTGAAGGGCCTTGAGAAGCTGTCCGCCGAGACCGGGGCCGAGCTCAAGATCATTGAAACGCTCGACAAGGCGGAATATGAGGATCAGGTCCGCGCGATGGCCGAGCTGGGCGCCAACCCCGTCTACTGCATGTGGGGCGACCTGTCCGAGCTGGCCGTCAAGGTGGCTCCCGAGTATCCGGACACCAAGTTCATCCTCGCGGACGTCTACATGAAGACGAACGAGCCGAACGTCAGCTCGATCTCGGTCGACCCGTACGCCTCCTCCTTCATCGCGGGCTATCTCGCGGCGAACACCACCGAGGCCAAGAAGGTGGGCTTCATCGCCCACGCGGACCGTCCCGTCAGCCGCCGGTACCGCGACGGCTTCATCGCCGGCGTGCACCACGTCGATGAGAACATCCCCGTCGAGGTCGCCTATGTCGGCAACGACCAGGACCCCGTCAAGGGCCAGGAAGTCGCCAAGCTGATGATCCAGAATAACGGCGTCGACCTCATCTTCCAGTCCGCCTCCCGCAGCGGCCTCGGCGTCATCGCCGGCTGCGCCGACCAGGGCATCAAGTGCATCGGCAGCGACGACTACCAGGGCGACGTCGATCCGTGCGTCTTCTGGTCCGCCCTCAAGCCGTTCGACGAGGCCCTCTATGTGGAAGGCAAGAGCGTGTTCGACGGCACCTACGAGAGCGGCGACAAGGCCTACGGCCTGGCGCAGGGGCTCCCGATGTACGATCAGCGCGACTTTGACAAGCTCCCCAAGGAGCTGCAGGACGGCGTGCTCGAGATCGTCGAGGGCATCAAGAACGGCACCATCCAGGTCACTGAGGACGAAAACGTTGTAAAATAACCCCCGAACGCTCCGGTGGGCGGCAGGAAGGCTCCTGCCGCCCGCCGAATAATCCAACGGACGGAATGGTTCCGCTCAGGATGGAGGCAATTATGGAAGACGTCATTCTGGAAGTCAAGGGGATGTGCAAATACTTCGGCTCGCTCGTCGCGAACGAGGACATCAACATGACGGTGAAGCGCGCGTCGGTGCATTCGATCATCGGCGAGAACGGCGCGGGCAAGTCGACGCTGATGAACATGATCGCGGGCATCTATAAGCCGAGCAAGGGCGAGGTGTTCGTCAACGGCAAAAAGGTCGTGTTCCGCAACCCCAACGACGCGGCGAAATGCGGGATCGGCATGGTCCACCAGGAATTCATGCTCTATCCCGAGCTTACGGTGCTGGAAAACCTCATGATGGGCTTTGAGACCACCCGCATGGGATATTTCCTGGACAGGAAAAAGGCGAGGAAGGATATCCAGGAGATCTGCGACAAGTACAAGTTTTCCATCCCGCTGGACGAAAAGGCGCAGGACCTGCCTGTTTCGCTTCTCCAGCAGGTGGAGATCGTGAAGGTCCTCTACAAGGGCGCGGACATCATCATCCTCGACGAGCCGACCGCGGTGCTCACCCCGCAGGGGATCGAGGGCCTGTTCGATGCGATCCGCTATCTGACTGAACACGGAAAAACTGTGATCCTGATTACCCACAAGCTCAAAGAGGTAATGGAGATCTCTGACTATATTACGGTGCTCAAAAACGGCCGCGTCACCGGCAACCTGACCCCCGCCGAGGCCAGCGAGCAGCTGCTCGCGAGCCTGATGGTCGGGCGCGAGGTGCTTTTCAACACCCAGAAGCAGGAAAAGGAGATCGGCGAGGACCTGCTGGCCGTGAAGGATTTGACCGTCAAAAGCGACGACGGCGTCGTCAAGGTCAAGAACGTCAGCTTCTCGGTGAAAAAGGGCGAGATCGTCGGCGTCGCGGGCGTCGCGGGCTCGGGGCAGGGAGAGCTGATCGAAAGCCTCTTCGGGCTGCGCAGGCCCGAATCGGGCGAGATCCGCTACAAGGGGGAGAACATCACCCACCTCTCCCCGCGCGGCCACCGGGTCGACCGGATCGGCTACGTCCCGCAGGACCGCCTCGGCACCGGCTGCGCCCGGGATTCGAGCATCCTGGAAAACTGCATCATGGGCTACCATGTGGCCCACAAGTTCAAAAACCCGCTGCTCGTCAACAAAAAGGAGGCCGAAGGGTTCTCCAAACAGGTCGTCGAGGACTTCTCGGTCAAGGCCGAAAGCGTCTACACGCAGATCGGCACCCTCTCGGGCGGCAACATCCAGAAGGTGGTCGTCGGGCGGGAGTTCTGCCAGGAGAACGACCTGCTGGTCGTCGAGGACCCCACCCGCGGCATCGACGTGGGCGCGATCGAGTTTATCTGGCAGAAGATCATCCAGATCGCGGAGGCGGGCGTCTCGGTCCTGCTCGTGAGCCACGAGCTCGGCGAGGTCATGGAGCTTTCCGACCGCATCCTCGTCATGTATAACGGCGAGATCACCGGAAACCTGCGGAATACCGACGAGCTGGACGAGCAGACGGTCGGCATGTACATGTTGGGAGGGAAAAGGGATGAAGCTTAACCTCAGGCTTTCCACGAACGGAAAGCTCACCGTCCTCAAATATCTCGTCGCCGCGCTGCTGGTCATGATCATCGGATCGGTCATCATCCTCTCCCAGGGCAACAGCCCGGCGGAGGCGTTCAAGGCGCTCGGCGTGGGCGCGTTCGGCAGCGTCAGCGCGATCGGCACCACGATCCGCTGGGCCACCCCGAGCATCATCACCGGCATCTCCGCCGTCATCGCCTTCAAATCGGGCATTTGGAACGTGGGCATCGAGGGGCAGATGTATTTCGGCGCGTTCGTCTCGGCGGTCGTCGGCTACCAGCTGCTCATGCCCCGCGGGGTACATATCGTCGTCTGCCTGCTGGTGGCGGGGCTCAGCGGCATGATCTTCTCCTTCATCCCCGCCATCCTCAAGCTGCTGCTCGACGTCAACGAGCTGATCAGCACCCTGATGCTCAACTACGCGGCGCTGCTCTTCACCGAGTACCTGACCTTCAAGTACATGGGCTTCGACGCGTCCGAGCTGGCCGACGCGATCGCCACCCCGGACATGCAGCCGACCGCCCGCCTGTCGGTGCTCCTGCCGCGCACGAGCGCGACGACGGCGATCTTCATCGCCATCGGCATCGCGATCCTGGTGCACCTGCTCTACAAGTACACCGTCAAGGGGTACGAGCTCAAGATGGTCGGCGAGAACCTCAAGTTTTCCAAGTTCGGCGGCGTCAACTACAAGAGCACCTTCCTGACGATCTTCCTGCTCAGCGGGTTCATTGCGGGCATGTGCGGCGGCACCGAAATGATGGGCACCTTCGGCAAGTTCCGTCCCGGCTTCGCCACCAACCTCGGCTGGGACGGCGTCATGATCGCCTCGATCGCCAAGAACAACCCCATCGCGGTCATCTTCATCTCGTTCATCTGGGGCGCGCTCAAGAGCGGCTCCTTCCACATGGAACGCGTCACCGAGACCAACCGGCTGGTGATTTCGGTGCTCCAGGCGCTCTTCGTGCTGCTTGTCGCGATCGACTACGAGGCGCTCTACAAGTGGTTCTGCGACCAGAAACAACTGCGCATGCTGCGCAAACAGGAAAGCGGGGTGCAGTGAGATGCTGGGAATTCTGCTGAGCACCTCCACGCTGGCGGCGACCGTCCGCCTGTCCGCGCCGCTCGCGCTGGCCACGATGGGCAGCGTCTTCGGCCACAAGGCGAAAATCTTCAACATCGGGCTGGAAAGCTACGTGCTCACGAGCGCCTTCTTCGCCACCTGGGGCAGCTATCTCTTCGAGAACGCGTTCATGGGGCTGCTCTTCGGCATGGCCAGCGGCGTCGTGATGTCCGCGATCTTCGGCACCTTCGTGCTGCACTTTAAGTCCGACCCCATCGTCGTCGGCATCGCGATGAACCTGAGCGCATGGGGGCTCACCTCGCTGCTCCTCTTCAACATCTTCCACATCCGCGGCTCGATCATGGACCCGCGCATCAAGAGCTTCGGCAGCATCGACATCCCGCTGCTGGGCAGGATCCCCTTCGTGGGCGAGCTGCTCAACAACCACAACATCCTCGTTTACGCGGCCTTCGCCGTCGTAATCGTCTCGCAGATCGTCATGTACAAGACCCGTTTCGGTCTGCGCCTGCGGGGCGTCGGCCTCAACGAAAAGGCGATCCAGAGCGCGGGCGTCTCGGTGACCAAGTACAAATGGGCCTCGCTGATCATCACCGGCGTGCTCGCGGGCGCGGCGGGGGCCTGCCTGCCGCTGAGCGGCATCTCGATGTTCACCGAGAACATGTCCGCCGGCAAGGGCTTCCTCGCGGTCTCGGCCGCGCGCATCGGCAAGGGCGACCCCTTCAAGGCGTTCTTCGCCTGCCTGATCTTCGCGTTCGCGGACGCGGTGTCGGTCGGCCTCCAGAGCTTCAACATCCCCTCGCAGCTCGTGCTGATGACCCCCTATATCGCCACCGTCGTGGTGATGTGCCTGACGAACCTCGATCAGCTCAAGAAAAACGCCGTCTGACGGCCGGAAAGGGTTGGATAGGATGACCATCAAGGCGATCCCCATCGGGGAGTTCGACTTTACCCCCTACGGGACCTACTACAATCTGAAGGAGGACGCCGAACGGGTGTCCCACACCAAGACCGACGCCTATGAGGACCACATGACCAAAGCCCCCCTCATCGACACGCTGGGGCACCTGGGCTACACGATCGGCGGGGCCGCGCCCTGCGAGGTGCGCTCGATGGAGAAGCACGCCCACACCGAGGAGGCGATCTTCTGCATGGCGGAGCCGGTCATCCTCTGCGTGGCGCTGCCGCACGGCGGCGAGCCGCCGCGCGCGGAGGACGTGTGCGCGGTGCTGCTCTCCCCCGGGGAGGCGGCCGTCATGGCGCGGGAGGTCTGGCACGACGCCTGCCGCGGGCTCGGAAAGCCCGCCGGGTACTACTACCTCGCCAAGGCGGGGGAGCGCCCCGCCGACTGGCTGCCGGTGAGCGGCGGGCCGGTCGCGCTCGAATACTGAGGGGGGCCCCGCGATGCGCGTATTGAATTTCGGCTCCCTCAACATCGACTATGTCTATTCCCTCGACCACATCGTCGCGCCCGGCGAGACGATCACCTCCCGGGGGCTCGAGGTCTTCCCGGGCGGCAAGGGCCTCAACCAGTCGGTGGCGCTCGCGCGCGCGGGCGCCGAGGTCTGCCACGCGGGCATGGTGGGAGAGGACGGCGGCATGCTGCTCGACGTCTGCCGGGAGGCGGGCGTGGATGTGAGCCGCGTGCGCACCGTCGGAACCCGCACCGGCAACGCGATCATCCAGGTGAGCGCGAAGGGACAGAACAGCATCGTGCTCTATCCCGGCGCGAACCGCGCGATCACGCGGGAATACGCGGACGGGGTGCTCGCGGATTTCGGCCCGGGGGACCTGCTCCTGCTGCAAAATGAGGTAAACCTCGTGGACTACCTGATCGACCGCGCGCATGAGCGGGGGATGACCATTGCGCTCAACCCCTCGCCCTTCGACGAGCGGATGCTCGCGTGCGACCTTCGGAAGGTGGATATCTTCCTCCTCAACGAGGTGGAGGGCGCGCAGATCTCCGGCAGGGAGGACCCCCTGGAAATCCTGCCGGAGATGCTCTCGCGGTTCCCCGGCTCCCGTATCGTGCTGACGCTGGGGAAGAGCGGCGTCCTTTACGGGGAGGGGGAAACGAGGCTCTCCCACGGGGTGTACGACGTGCCCGTCGTGGACACGACGGCCGCGGGGGATACCTTCACCGGCTTTTTCCTCGCGTCGGCGCTGGGAGGGGAGACGGTGGCGGAGGCGTTGCGGCTCGCGTCGGCGGCCTCCTCGCTGGCGGTATCCAAAAAGGGCGCGTCCTCCTCGATCCCGACGATCGAAGAGGTGCGCGCCGCGAGGCTCCCTCTGTCAAAATAGCCCCCGGGGGCATAAGGAAGGGCCGGGCGATGGGAAAAATCCCATCGCCCGGCCCTTATGTGATCGCCGCCTCCCGCGCCGCCGGCCCCGCCCGCGCCCGCGAAGGCCGCGGGCGCGGGATCTCTGTGCCGGTGTGGTTATAACAGGAGGGTCGGGTGTAACAGGAGAACGGCTGGTGGATGCCCGGGAAGGCATGGTGTGGCAGAGCGGTGCATCTTTGGTTACCTCCCAAAGAAACGGGGGAACGCCCCCATTGACAGGATATGCGCGGACGGGGGGAGGGGTGCGGGGAAAAACGGAACCGGCCCCGCCGGGGCGGGACCGGATCCGAGGGCTTTCTCAGCCCGCCTCATCCCGCACGCGGAAATCCTCGAGGGAGGAAAAGAAAAATTTCCGGTTGCCGAAAAAGTAAAAGAGGAAAAAGAGGCAGACGAGCACGAAGAGGCCGCACTCGACCGTGTTGGCAAAGAGGGTGAAGTCCTCTCCCGTCTTGACGAAGAGCCCGACGAGCTTGCCGATCAGGGAGGTGTTCCCGGCGGCCTGCGCGCCGCCCATCATGCCGTCCATCCCCATGCCGGCCATGCCCATCCCGCCGGACGGGTCCATGCCTCCCATCGCGCCCATGCCCCCGCCCGAAAAGATCGACAGGGAGCTCCCGGCCGCGGCGGCGACCCCCTCCTGAAGGGAGGAGAAGAAGGCCGTGAGCCCGCCGGAGATCGACAGGGCCGCCTGCGCCGCCGGGGCGACGGCCGCCTGGAGGTCGGCGGAGACCGCCCCGCCCCGCCCGTCGAGCAGGGTGGGGAAGAAGGTCTGGATGACGCGCGACGCCCCCGCCGCGAAGAGGAAGACGATGTTGCTGAAGAAGGCGTAGCGGTCGACGCCGTAGACCGATAGCCACGCCGCGGCGCCGAGGACGAGGATGATAAACGCCGACAAAAACTCGGTGACCGTCTCGAACTGGGCGCTTGCAACGGTGGCGCGCCAGGTAAAGCTGACCGCCTGCCAGACGACGAAGACCGGCAGCAGCAGATAGATATAGAGATTCAGCGCGCCCATCGGGCGCCCGTAATATTCGATTTTCCTGGCGCGGTAGTCCTTGCTACCCATGGCAATCCCCCCACATCTGGCCGCGACGCCCCTCGGGCGGTCGCCGCGCAACACAATCATATCACAAAATGCGCAAAGGTCCAACCATAGAGTGCGGCGTTTGGCGCGTTTTCCTGCGGACGGCCGAAAAAAAGTCCCCGCCCTCTGCGGGCGGGGACGGGACGCGCGGGTTCATTTGGCGAAGGAGGGCAGGACGGCTTTGGTCCCGGGGGCCGCCCCGGATCCGTCGGAGGCCGGCTTGGAGGCGGCGTCCCGCTTCTCTTCGGCGCGGTCGGCGTCGGTGACCCTGCGGGGGGAGAGCGCGCCGGAGGCGTTTTCCACCTTCTGCGCCGAGATCACATAGGTGCCGGGCGCGCGGGTGCGGATCGCGAAGACGGGGTCGCCGTCGCCCGTCTCGGTGGCGGTGAAGCTGGAGGTCACGTCGGTGAGGCCGGTCTTTTTCACCTGGTAGATCGTCACGTCGCCCGGCTTGACGGTCAGCTCCCCGTCTTCATCCACGAAGCGGTTGTAGAGCAGCAGGGTGGGCGCGGAGGTGGCGGGGATCGACGGGTTCACCGTGAAGGCGTAGAGGTAGGCGTCGAGGTCGTAGAAATCGGCCCCATAGGCGCAGTCGTCCCAGTCGGTCGACAGCTCGACGTAAAACTTCTCCGCGTCGGAATCCGCCTTGAAGGAGAGCTTGGCGTAGGTGACGTTGTCGTTGCCAAAGGTGACGGTGTTGTCGCCGTTTTCGTTCGGCTTGACGACGCCGCCCATCGAAGACGCGAAGGCGGCGGTCGCGAGCGCGGACGCCGTCAGGACGGCGAGGAGCAGGGAGATCCATTTTTTCATGTCGGTTCCTCCTGAAAGCTGTGTTGGGTCCGGTAAAGAACAATTCCATTATACCCGCAAAATGTGAATAATGCGTGAAATCTTTTCCAATTTCCCCGGAAAGACCGAGCGGGCGTTGCGGCGGGGCGCGGCGCGTGGTAAAATGGAACCGGCCGGGAAACCGGCCGATCAAATCTGTCATGGAGATTATGCGCAATGCTGCTGAAAGGATATCAGAAGGTGGCCCACCGGGGGCTGCACGCGGCGGGGAAGGGGGTCCCCGAGAACTCCCTGCCCGCGTTTCGCGCGGCGGCTGAGGCGGGCTATGCGATCGAGCTGGACGTGCACCGCGCTGCGGACGGGACGCTCGTGGTCTTCCACGACCACGACCTGCGGCGGATGACGGGGGCGCGGGGGACGGTGGAGCGGATGGACTTCCGGAGCCTGCGCCGCCTGCGGCTGGGCGGCACCGCCTGTACGATCCCGCTGCTGCGGGAGGTGCTCGAATGTGTGGGCGGGCGGGTGCCGCTGCTCATCGAACTCAAAAACGGCGGGCTTCCCGGCGCGCTGGAGCGCACGCTCGTGCGGGAGCTCGCGGGCTACCGCGGCCCGGTGATCCTCGAGTCCTTTAACCCCCTCACCGTCTGGTGGCTGCGGAGAAACGCGCCCCATCTTGTGTGCGGCCAGCTCGCCTGCCGGAAGTACGAGGGCCTGCGGGACGGCCTGCGCGCCTACGCCCTGCGGCATATGCTCTTCAACTGCGTTTCGAGGCCCCAGTTCGTCGCCTACGAGCTGGGCGGCATCACCGAAAAGCTGCGGCTGAAATGCCGCCGCAAAAAGCTCCCGCTGCTCGCGTGGACGGTGCGCACCCCGGAGGAGGGCAGGCTCGCGCGCGCCAGGTGCGACGGCATGATCTTTGAAGCGATCCGCCCGTGAACGGGCATAAAACGAAGGGGCGCCCCCGGCCCTGGGGCGGGGGGGGCCCCTTTCGGTGTACCGACCGGGAGCCGGGGGGGTAAACACAAGAGAAGCAGCCGACGCACCAGGGGGCGGGTAGATATAGG
>NZ_JAPJQF010000056.1:0-7944 GCF_030825285.1 Anaerotruncus massiliensis (ex Togo et al. 2026) | reverse complement strand
GGCATCACCCCCGCCCCCACCCGCCCGTCCACGGGCATAACACGACGGGCCGCCCCCGGCCCTCGGCCGGGGGCGCCCCTTTGCTGTGAACGGACCGGAAGCCCGGCAGGAAAGTCAGCGTCCGGTGTTTGGCACGGGCTTCCGGTTGTTGTTGACTTCAATGGTGGGCTTTTCAACGTCGGCCGGGCGGCTGGAGGGCTTCCTTTCAGGCAGGTCGGCCTTACCGTCCGAGACGATGTAGGTGCCCAGCGTGAAGGTCCGGATGGAGAGCACCTGGTCGCCGTCGTCGTTTTCCCCGAAGTTGAAGAGGTGGGTCTTGTCGATCAGCTCGCCGTCGCCGTCCACCTCGTAGACGTGGATGCGGCTTTCACGCACGGTCAGGTCGCCGTCCTCGTCGACGAAGGGGTTGTAGAGGAAGAGGGTCGGGCGGGTCGCCGCCGGGACGCGGGGGTTGTCGACAAAGTCGAAGAGGTAGGCGTCCACGTCGTGGAAGTAGTCGAGGTAGTCAGCGTCGTTCCAGCGGGTGGAGAGGCGCGGGCAGTAGTAGTCGGCGTCCGAATCCGCGAGGAAGGTCATCGAGGCGACCGGCCCGTCCGCGTTCTCCCAGGTGACGATGTTGCGCTCGTTTTTGACCGGCTTGATCACGACGCCCTTTTCACCGATCGTGAAGGTCGCGTCGTCGTCCACCCGGTTTTCATTCTGGATGTAGAGCTTGAAGGCGTGGTAATAGGTCTTGCCCGACTGGAGGCGCTCCTCCTGGGTCGCGCCCTCGAAGTAGGCTTTGTAGGCCTCGTCCTTCGCCTTCTGGGCGGCGGGCACGACGGTGTTTTTCTGCTCCGCCCACAAAAGGTAGGTCTCGCCGTACTTGGCCGCGGCGTCAGATTTCGCCTTGGCGGCGTCGGCGTCTGCCTTGGCCCGGTTCACCTGCTCGATGGTGACCGGCGCGCCGAGCGGGGAGAGGTTCGCCGCGGTGAGTTCCTGATACCGGGCCTCGAGCTTCGCTCTGTCGCCGTTGAGCGTGGTAAGTTGGCCTTCGAGCGCCTGCCGCTGGGCGGCGTTGCCCGCCTGCGGCGCCGCGTCGTCGATCTGTTTTTGCAGCTCCGCGGCCTGCGCCTGCATACTACTGATCCGGCCCGCCTGATCAACCGCCAGCGTCCAGAGCTGTCCGCCGACGGCGGCCCAGTTGCCGCCCTCGTCGTCAATCAGGGGAACATCGTTAAAAATGCTGCCCTCGCCCTGAAGCCCCCGCAGGATGGCGTTGACGCCTGCCGCGTCCTTTTCCTCCGGGTCCTCTTTCGCGTTCTCGGACGCGAAGATGTTGAGCAGCGCGTTCGGGTCCTGCGTGCGGGGCAGGTTCCCGGTGGAGAGCCCTTCGCCAAGCGCCAGCGCGCCGTCGACGTCGACGCCCAAACCGGTGAGCACTCCGGTGAGGCCGCTGATATTCTGTTTGAGCGCGGCCAGCGTCTCCTGGAGCGCGGACGTGTCGGCCGGCTGCTCGGTGGGAAGGGCGGCGATCTGGTCGTTTACCTCCCTGATCTTCGCGTCGAGGTCGGCGAGCTGCTGCCGCAGCTTTTCCGCCTCGGCCGTGAGCGACTGGGCCTTCTGCTCCGCGTCGTACTGCGCCTTCAGGTCCTCATAGACCTTCTGCAGCCGGTCGGCCTCGGCTTTCAGCGCGTCGGCGCCGGGGATCTTTTCAACCGGGCTGCCGGGGCTGAACGCGGCGTAACCCGCGTCGGCGGCGAGCTGTTTGAGCTCCTTCAGCAGGTCCTTCTGCCTGTTTTCCGCGGCGGCCAGTTCCTTGACCGCCTGCTCGTAGGCGGCGCCGAGCTGTTCGGGCGTCAGGTCCGCGCTGCGCGCCGAAGGGCCCGCGAGCTTGAACATCGGGAAGAAGTCCCGGCCCCCGAGGCTCGGATAGTGGGTGACGATCAAATCCTTGCGCGCCTTGATCTGCGCCTCCATCTCGACCTTGTATTCGTCGGCGGAGAAATTGTCCTTGATCGAGAACCTGATGCAGACGTAGCGGGTGCCGTTGAAGCGCTTTTCCACGATGTCGGCTCCGCTGACCAGCTTGCCGTTGGTCTTTTTCTTCATCGAGAAGCGGACGACGTCCTTGTCGGTCAGGATGTCGTACCCCGCCACGGAGGAGGGCCCGATGATATAGTAGTAGTCGTCGCCGGGCTTCAGGGTGTCGTAGCCCGAATCGTAGGCGGATTCGCCGTCCCCGTTCAGGATGGTGCCGACGACCGGGTCGGTATAGATGTCGTAGGCCGCCGCGAAGGCCGCGACGTTCAGCGACAGCACGCAGGCAACCGCCAGAAGCAGTGCGAGCAGTTTTTTCATGGTGAGATGCCCCCTTCTTTGCTCTTGCGTTTCCAGTTTCTCTCTCTTTCCGGTTACTCTTATAACCAAATTGGAAGCCGCCGGGGGACAGATCCCTGTGTGTTTTTTGTGTCGGCACGCCGCGCGGGGAAAAAAGCCCGGGGCGGCCGTCTGGCCGCCCCGGGCGGGGGTTATTCGCGGTTGTCGTAGAGGACGCCGCCCCCCACCTCCAGCATCAGGGGGGAGTAGCCGTCCAGGCCGTCGGACAGGGTGAGCTTTGCCGTATAGGACTCGGTGAGCGTCTCCCCGGAGGCGGTGTTGCGGTCGAACCGCTGGGAAACGGTGTAGACGCCCGCCTCCTCGTCGACCGACAGGCCCTGCTGGTAAAAGTGGACGCTGGCGGGGTCGTAGGCCTGCGCGCGGACCATCTCCTGCGCGCAGGAGACGGCGTACCGCTCCGCATCGGTTTGCGCGCCGGCCTGCTCCCGCGGGGCTTCCGCGCCGGGGCGCAGCAGGAAGAAGAGGAGCCCGCCCGCCGCGAGCAGGATGACGAGCAGGACGGGAAGCAGCCACCGCGGCAGCTTACGCCGGGATTTCGGCGCGTCGCCGGGCGGGCTCTCGTCAAAGTCGGGGAGCAGCTCGGGCTCGGGCGGGACGCCGCCCGGCGTTTCCCCGCGCAGGCAGGCGTCGCACAGGTCGGAGACGCCGCCCTCGGGCAGCGGCCGCCCGCAGAGGATGCAGGCGCGCACCGGAGGGGCGTCCGCCCCGGCGGGGGCGGAGAGGGGCGCGCCGCAGTGCAGGCAGTAGGCGCTTTTGCGCGGGATGCGTTTTTTGCAGTAAGGGCAGACCATGCCGTTCCTCCTTCCGAGGGGGATTCTGGGAATATGATAGCACAGCCTCCGGAAAATGCAAGCGGGTCAGCAGCAGCTTTCGAGAATCCGCCGGAAGGCGCGGATGTGGAGCTGTTCGTCGAGGATGATGCGGTTGAGCATCGCGGAGATATAGCAGTCCTCGATCGCCGCCGCCTGGTACTGGTAGGTGTGGATGGCGGCCTGCTCGAGGGAGATGTCGCTTTGGACCGCCTCGCAGAGGGAGGCGTGGTAGGTCACCATATTGCCGTTCCAGGCCACCGGGCAGCCCTGCCGCGGGGAGCAGTAGCGCGGGTCGCCGCCGAGCAGCAGGACGAGCCTGCCGAAGATGTCGAGGTGGTGCATCTCGGTGATCGAGATGTGGTGAAGGGCGTCGGCGGCCTCGGGCGCGGAGCGTCCGAGTACGAGGCTGTGGTAGGTGTACTGGGTGATCGAGGTGAGCTCGCTGCCCGCGGAGGCGAAATTGGCCTGGAGCATCTGCGCGTAACGGGGATTGGGTCGCTCCACGCGGATGGGAGGATAGGGTTCCGGCGCCGCGTAGAGGATGGCGTTCTGATCGCTCATGGGGGTCCCTCCTGTCAGGTTTTTACATGTTTAAAGATATGCGCGGCGGCCTCCGGACAGACTGGGAAAAATTTTTCCGGAAAAGATGGGGCGCAGGGCTTCCACTGTGGTCATGAAAAACTTATAATAAAAGTATAATTTGCCTTTCCTGCGAGCGGCTGTTTTGTAGAAAAAACCGGTTCCAAAAAATGATGCACAAATTTGATAGGCGCTTTTACACGAATAGAAAATACATTTAATACTGGTAACATACATCTAGAACTATGGTAGTTTGAAATGGGTCGAAAAATGTATTATGATGTCGAAAAGGGGTGTGGACGCATGTCAAACAGCAACGAGGTAATCAGACGTAACATCCGGTTTGTACGCACTTCCCTTGGAATGACACAGGAACAGCTGGCGTTCGCGTCGGGGATGACCACCGCCTGCGTAAGCAGGCTGGAGCGGGTCAACGGCAACCCGACGGTGCAGACGCTCGACCAGATCGCGGATGGCCTGAAGCTCCAGACCATGCGCCTCTTTGACGAGGACCTGATGTCCCCGGAGAACCGGCGGCTGACGGCGCTCCAGCGCAGCTTTTTCGCGGCTCAGGAGCTTCCCGCCGAGCGGCAGGAGGAGCTGGGCCTGTTGATTCAGAACTATATCAGCCTCGGGAAGCTCTTCTGAGGCCGGACCGCGGGCAGCGTAAAAGGCACGGGGCCGCCGATGGGCGGCCCCGTGCCTTTTTGCGCGCCGGACGATTTACAACCGGGGCGCGGGCTGGTATAATAACCGAAGCGGCTATCATGCATTTATGATCAATCCCGCCGGTTTCGGCGGCAAAGGACAACCGTATCAAAGGAAGCGAAAAGATGGAAAATCGAGTGGAAAAGGCCGTGGCGCTGCATAAGCAGGGCTACAACTGCGCGCAGGCGGTGCTCTGCGCCTACTGTGACCTCTTCGGCATGGACGGGGAGACGGCGTTCAAAATCTCCGAGGGCTTCGGCGGCGGCATCGGCGGCATGCACAGCGGCGTATGCGGCGCGACGAGCGCGGTCTATATGCTCGCGGGGCTCCAGGGGAGCGGCGGCTCGCCCGAGAAGGGGCTCACCAAGGCTGCGACCTACGCGCGGATCAAGGAGCTGGAGAGCATCTTCCAGGCGGAGAACGGCAGCACCACCTGCCGTCAGCTGATCGAGCGGCGCAAGGCGGGCGAGGGAAAGAGCTGCCGCGAGCTGGTGATCTACGCGGCCGGGCTCATCGAGCGGGAGCTGCTCGGCGAAGGGAAATGAGGCTCGGACACTGCACCCTCTGCCCGCGCGCCTGCGGGGCCGACCGGAGGACGGGAAGGGGATTCTGCGGCGGCGGCGCGCTCCCGCGCGTCGCGCGCGCGGCCCTGCACCAGTGGGAGGAACCCTGCATCAGCGGGACGCGCGGCTCGGGGACCGTCTTTTTCTCCGGCTGCCCGCTGCGCTGCTGCTTCTGCCAGAACTACCGGATCAGCGCGGAAAACTTCGGGAAGGAGATCTCCGTCGGCCGTCTGGCGGAAATCTTTCTCGAATTGCAGGCGCAGGGCGCGCACAATCTCAACCTCGTGAACCCCACCCACTGGGCGCCCTGGGTCGTGGAGGCGGTGGAGCGCGCCCGCCCCGCGCTCAAAATTCCCGTCGTCTGCAATTCGGGCGGCTACGAGTCTCCCGAGACGCTGGAGCTGCTCGGGAAGGTGGCGGATGTCTGGCTGCCCGACCTCAAATATGCCGACGCGGCGCGCGCGGCGCGCTATTCGGGCGCGCCCGACTATTTCCGGGCGGCGTCCTCCGCGATCGCCGAAATGTTCCGGCAGACGGGACCCGTCCGGTTCGGGGTGGACGGGCTGCTCGAAAAGGGGCTCGTCATCCGCCATCTCGTGCTGCCGGGCGGGCTCCACGATTCGATCGCGGTGCTCGAATGGATCGCGGAAAACCTGCCGCTGGAGGAGATCCGTGTGAGCGTCATGAGCCAGTACACCCCCTTTTACCGCAGCGGGGAGTTCCCCGAGCTCGGCCGGCGGCTGAGCAGCTACGAATACCGCAGGGTGCTCGAGCGCGCGCGGGAGCTGGGCGTCCGCGGCTACATGCAGGAGAAAAGCTCCGCAAAAGAAGAATACACGCCCCCCTTTGATTTGGAGGGCGTGTAAAGACATGGAGTGCGTATCCACAGGGAACGCCAAAAGCAGGAGGGCCGCGGGATTCCCGCGGCTTTTTCACGCGCCGCGGACGCAGGATGGCGCCGGGCGGCGTGCGGGTACGCGGTTCAGGCCGCGTGCGCGGCGGCGACGCGGCGGCGGACAGGCCGCGCCTGCGCGGCCTGCGTCGGGGGCGCCGGCGCATGGCGGCGCCGGGCCGGCTTCTTGGAGCCCGCCCGCGCGCAGAAGACGCCGATCGCGGTGAAGGCGACGAGCTGGAGGATGCATTCCCAGAGGGAGATGCCGCCCGTCTCCCATGCGCCGAGCGAACCGAGGACCAAAAACGCCGAAACCACCGTAAGCAGTTGGAACAGATAGCGGATATGATAGAACAGTTTCATCCGGATGCCTTCCTTCCTCCGCGCCGACCGTTTCCCGGCGGACGGCCTCCCGCGCGGAAAAGGAGGCGTCCGGACTGCCGAAAAACAACGATTGTTTGTATTTTCAATATACAACAACTAATGGTTGTTGTCAAGCTGTTTTACAACTTTTTTGATTATTTGGATTGACAGATACAACCTATTGATGTAAAATATAACTGTCAGTATAAATGGTTGCGGGGACGGCGGCGCGGGCCGGACAACGGGTTCCTCCCGCGCGCCGGGAAAGGGAGAAGATCGATGTTTTCCGAACGGTTGAGGGCGCTTCGCAAGGAGCGCAAAATTTCGCAGGGCGCGCTGGCCGCGCAGCTCGGCATCAGCCAGCAGGCGGTCGGCAAGTGGGAGACGGGGCGTTCCACCCCCGACCCCGGCACGCTCCGCAAAATCGCCGACCTCTTCGGCGTATCGGCCGACGGCCTGCTCGGGCGGGACGACGCGCATTCCGCGCCGGTGTGGCCGGGGGCGGAGGTGCTCGTGCCGGTGCTCGGCACCGTCAAGGCGGGCTACGACGCCTACGCCTTTGAGGAGGATTACGGCAGCGAGCCCGCGAACGTCAAAAACCCGCGCGACTATTTCTACCTGATCGTGCGCGGGGACAGCATGGAGCCGCGCATCAGCAGCGGCGACCTCGCGCTCGTCCACAGCCAGCCCGACGTCGAAAGCGGGGATCTGGCCGTCGTGCTTGTCGACGGGGAGGAGGGCACCCTCAAAAAGGTGCTCAAAAAGGAGGGCGCGGTGATCTTGCAGCCCTTCAATCCCGCCTACCAGACGCAGGTCTTCATCGGCGGGGAGATCGACCGGCTCACCATCGTGGGCAAGGTCGTGGAGACAAAAACCAAGTGGTAGGTTGCTTATTGGGCCGCGGTGTGCTAAAATCATCCTGACAGGACGCTACAGGGCTAGAGAAGTTTTGAAAAGGGGTTATCGGATTGAATATTTGGCATGACATGTCGCCCAAGCGCATTACCAAAAACGACTTTATCGCTGTGATCGAAATCCAGAAGGGTGGGAAGAACAAGTACGAGCTGGATAAGGAGACGGGGCTGATCATCCTCGACCGGATCCTCTACACCTCCACCCACTATCCCGCCAACTACGGCTTCATCCCGCGCACCTACGGCGACGACAACGACCCGCTCGACGTGCTGGTGCTCTGCTCCGAGGCGCTCATCCCGCTGAGCCTCGTGCGCTGCTACCCGATCGGCGTCATTTCGATGATCGACAACGGCAAAAACGATGAGAAGATCATCGCGATCCCCTTTGAAGACCCGATGTACAACCACTACCGGGATATCAGCGAGCTGCCCGAGCATGTCTTTGCCGAGATGCGCCACTTCTTCAGCGTCTACAAATCCCTCGAGGGCAAACAGACCGCCGTCAACGAGGTGGCCGGCCCCGAAACCGCGATCGAGATCGTCCAGAACGCGATCGACCACTACGTCGAGAAATTCTGCCGCGGATAGATCCCGCGAAGCTCCGGAAATACGGAAAACCCCCGCCGCTGTGATACAGCGGCGGGGGTTTTTGCGCGGCGGCGGGATCGCCCGCGCGAAGCGCGGCGTGCCGTCCCGTGGGACGGCCGATCCCGCCGCGCCCCCGCCCCATCCGC